>JAZNUP010000032.1:0-84249 GCA_045592385.1 Acutalibacteraceae bacterium | reverse complement strand
CTTAGATGTTTCAACACCGTCAACAATGTAGGTAAAGGTGAAGGTAAGAACATTGAAATCTGCCTCAGCAACAAGGTCGTAAGCGGGCATTGTTGCGGGAGCGGTTGTGGTCTGAGTCTCACCAGCTGCATCAACGTAAGTCCAGTTCCATCCTGCGAACTCATAACCGGTCTTGGAGGGATCACCGGGAAGTGTTACGTCATCACCGAACTTATACTTGGAAGTTGAGGTCTTGCCATCGTACTTGTAGGTGATTGTGTAATAGTTGATGGTGAAGAGAGCGGAGATGGTCATATTGTTTGCAGGCATTGTCTCGGGAACAGTTGCATCCCAACCAACCCAGGAATAACCTTCCTTGGTAAGTGCGGGAGCTTCAACTGCTGCGCCGTAGTAATCAGTTACGTCAACGTTGCCACCGTCGCCGCCGGCAAATGTGATTGTGTACTGGCTACGTGCAATGTAAACATTGAATACACTTGTGCCGTCTGCAGCGATTGTGCCGTCTGCAAGATAGCCTTCGTGCTCAGTGTCATAGTAGAAGCCTGTTGCGGGAGCTGCTGCGTCTGCATCAACTGTGCCGTTGGTTACACCGTACTTAACAACTGTTACGGGCTCACCGTAGTTACCTTCGGTGTCCATAGTATAGGTGTTAACTGTGTAAGGTGTATCGCCGGATTCAGTCCATGTAGCGGTGTAGGTTACGTCATTGTCAGGCTGTGCGGCAACTTCGGGATCCCAACCTGCGAAGCTGTAGCCGGGCTTGCTGGGCTCTGTGGGAAGTTCAGGCATTGTGCCGAAGGCAACATCCTGTTCGCTTACTGTTACGCCGTCAACAACAAAGTATACCTTGTGAACGTGTGCTGTGTAACCAGCAACGTAAGTGGTGTCTTCTGCGGGGAAGGTTGCAGGAACTTCGGGAGTCCAGCCAATGAAATCATAACCGGTCTTGCTGAAGTCGGGAGCTGTAAGTTCAGTGCCGAATGCTTCAGTGTAGGTTACGGGTTCCATACCTTCGCCAACGAAGGTTACGGTAATCTGCTTGGGAACAAATACTGCCTCAACGGTAAGGTCTTCAGCAGGCATTGTGCCGGGAAGAGCAGGAGTCCAACCGTCGAAATCGTGACCCTCAAGTGCGGGAGCCTCGATAGCGTCGATTGTCTTACCAAACTCATAAGTCTTGGTGTCATATACTTCACCGTTTGCCATGTAGGTGATGGTGAAGGACTTGATATTGTAGGAAGCAGTGTAAGTGGTATCCTCTGCGGGGAAGGTTGCGGGAACTTCGGGAGTCCA
Organism: Acutalibacteraceae bacterium; assembly: GCA_045592385.1. Lineage (GTDB taxonomy): Bacteria > Bacillota > Clostridia > Oscillospirales > Acutalibacteraceae > CAG-177. The sequence continues at coordinate 82,956 of JAZNUP010000032.1, read as the reverse complement.
GCCAAGGAATTCATAACCGGTCTTGGTGAAGTCGGGAGCTGTAAGTTCAGCACCGAATGCATCAGTCTTAGTTACGGGTTCCATACCTTCGCCAACGAAGGTTACTGTGATCTGCTTTGCCTCAAAGACAGCCTCAACAGTGAGGTTCTCAGCGGGCATTGTTTCGGGAAGAGCGGGGTTCCAACCGGTGAAGGTGTAACCTGCAAGCTCTGCATCAGGAACATCAGCAAGGGATGCGCCGAATGCGAATTCCTCAGTATTGCTTTCGCCATTTACAATGAAGGTAATGGTGAAGATCTTAGCAGTTGCTGTGCCGTAGATATCAAGATCGCCAGCAGGCATTGTGCCGGGAATTTCGGTATCCCAACCGTTGAAGTCGTAGCCGGTCTCTGAGTATACGTACTCGGGGATAACAGCGCCGAACTTAACGGGCTCAGTGTGAACCTTAACGTCGTTTACATAGTAGTTAACGTTGTAGGTCTTTTCACCGTAAACAGCATAGTAGGTTTCGTTGCCTGTAGAAACGATTGTTTCAACGATGTTAGCTGCTGTGCCGTCTGTTGACCAGCCGAGGAACTCATAGCCGTCTGCTGCTGCGGGAGCATCAGGAGCGGTTACTGTTGCGCCCTGAGGAGCGGGAACTTCAGCAACAACGTCAGCACCGTTCATGAAGGTGATAGTATAGGTCTGTGCGGAGAAGTATGCTCTGTATGCCTGGTATGCAATTGCAGGAACTGTTGCAGGCATAGGATCATCGAGATTTACGGAAAGGTCGTTGTTGATACCGAACCAACCAACAAAGCTGGTATTTGCGGGACCTACGCCGGGATCGGGAGCGATTGTAGCAGTGTCAGTGCCGTAAGCAAAGCTGCCGTCTGCGCCCTCAATGAGGTTTCCGTTGTAATCATAGAACTCAATGAAGAAGCTCTTGGGAGTCCATGTACCGTAAACATCAACATCGCTTTCGCCGAGTGTGATGGGGAAGGTGGGATTCCATGCTACGAAGTTGTAAGCAACATCAGTGGGGTTCTGGCCGTCGTAGTAGATTACGTCGCCGTACTTGCCTGTGTAGGTCTTGTAAGGCTCTTCGTCGCCCTCGAAGAGGTAAACGTTTACAGTGTAAGTATTGTCTGAGAATACTGCTGTGAAGTTTGCACCTTCGGTGGTAAGAGTCTGAGGCCATGCTACGATGTTAGCTGCTGTACCGTCAGTTGACCAGCCGAGGAACTCGCTACCGGGCTTAACGGGATCAGCTACTGCTTCGTATTCATCATTGAAGTTAACGGTCTTGGTCTGAGTGCCGGTCTCGGAAACGAATGTTACGATGTAGTCTGCTTCGCTGAAAGCAGCTTCTGCAACTACGTCGTTGTTGGGCATTGTGCCGGGAAGAGCAGGAGTCCAACTGTCAAACTTATGACCGTACTTAGTGGGCTCTGCTACGGTAAGAGTTGCACCGTAGTAAACCTTAACTGTTTCAGTGTTGCCGTCAACAGTAGTGGTGAGGTTCCATGCGTTACGGCCGATGTAAATCTTGAGGATGAGGCTGCCGTCAGCAGCAACTGTACCTTCTGCAACGTATCCGTCGTGAGTAGTATCAAGGTAGAAGCCTTCTGCTACGCTTTCGGGTGTTGCGTTAACCTGAGCACCGGTGGTAGAACCGATGGTGGGGTTGGAGATAAGCTTGTATGCACCTGTGGTATCCATTTCATATGTTTCAACAACATAGGAAGCGGTGCCTTCGGTATATACTGCATAGAAGGTTGCACCTTCAGTGGTAAGAGTCTGAGGCCATGTTACAACACTGTTAACATCGTCTTCAACTGTTGACCAACCAGCGAATGTGAAGCCCTGCTTCTCACCAGCGTCAACGCTGTTGAATTCAGCGCCGAATGCTACGGAGGAGGAGGAAACGGTTTCACCGTCAACGATGAAGGTTACAGGGAAGTACTTGGGCTTCCATGTGGGTCTGAATTCTGCGCCGCCTTCAGGCATGGTGCCTACTGCGGGAGTCCAACCGTCGAATTCGTAACCGTACTTGGTGGGAGCTGTTTCAGGAGCCTGGATAGCAGTACCGTAATCGAAGCTGTCGCTGAAGTGTACTGTATCGCCTTCTGTATCAGCATAGAATGTTGCAACGTAGGAGTTTACTTCGAACTGTGCTGTGAAGGTGAGGTTTTCAGCAGGCATGGTGGGAGGAACTGTTGCATCCCAACCGGTGAATCTATAACCGGTCTTAGTTGCTTCGGGAGCAGTGATTGTTGCGCCGAATGCATAATCCTCGGTAGTGGTCTTACCATCAATGATCCATGTGATCTTATAGGTATCAGTTGACCATACAGCGTAGAACTTAGCGCCGTTTTCGGTCATTGTACCGAAGTTGGAAATTGTTGTTGCGGAGTTGGGAGTTGTTGCCCAGCCCTTAAGAGTCTTACCTTCCGCAGTGGGAGGAGGTGTAAGAGCAGTGATAGCTGCGCCGTATGCAAATTCCATAGTACCGAGAACCTTGGAGCCATCGGTATCATAGTAAGTTGCTACATATTTGTTGGGAACAAGAGTTGCTGTGTAGGTAACATCTTCTGCAGGGATAACTGCGGGGAATGTTACGGTTGCACCGGAAGCATCCTTCCAAGTGATTTTGTAACCTGTTACGGTGATGCCGGGATCAGCAATGGTGCCGGAGCCGTAAGTATAGGTTGCAGTTGTGGTATTACCGTTTACTACGAAGGAAACGGTGATTGTCTTTGCAGCGTAAACTGCATAGTAATCAGCATTGCCGGAAACTGTGGGGATGGAAGCAACGATGTTAGCTTCTGTGCCGTCAGTTGACCAGCCCTTGAATTCCATACCTGTGGGAGCAGTTACCTCGGGAGGAGTTGCTGTTGCGCCACTTGCAAGGGATTCAGTCTTAAGAACTGTAGACTTATCGGAATCGTAGAACTTAACAGTATAGGTTTCGCCTGCAGCGGGATCATCCCAACCGATGCTGGGTGCGCCGATAACGAAATCATAGTTAAGATCAGAAGTGATAACTACGATGCCGGTGTTCTGCATATAGTCACTGGTTGCGGGGTCGCTTGTGTCGCCGCCGTCAACAACAGCAACTGTTCTTGCGGAAACGTTCCAGGGAGCGGCGGATTTGAAATCCTTGAACCAGCTGCCGTTTTCTGTAGTGCCGTTGACCGCTTTGTTGGTTCCGCGGTCAACCCAGATTGAACCGGTTGTGCCTTCAGCAAGGCCTGCCTTAACGTAGATTGCATGTGCTGCAATCCAATCCTGACCGTCAGTCTGGAACCAACCGTCATACTCAATACCGAACTGGCAAAGAGTATAGCTCTTCATTCTGTTAACAGAAAGACCGGTTTTTGTCTTGTAAGCGTTGGTATTCCAGTTAGAAATACCCTTGTTGAGGTTGTTAACCCAACCAGCCTTATGCTTAATGTAGAGAGGATGGTTAAGGTTGATACATTCACCCTTGGAAGCGATTGTATCTGATGCAGCAAGAGTACCGTCTTCAAGAGTAGTTGCCTCGAAGAGGGTGATGTCCATAGAATAACCAACTGTGGGTGCGTACATATAGATGCTGTCAGAGCAAGCAAGATAGTTTCTTACGAGGAGCATCTGACCTGCGTCTACATAACCGTCGGTCATATAAGCCTTTACATCGTCACCGCTGAGATTAACGATGGTATCAGCGTTTGCTTCTTGACCAAGAGGAACTTCGAGAATATCACTGGTGTAATAAGCCCAGCCAAAATAATCCGAAGCTGTTTTGTTGATTAAGTCTGCGTAAGTTGATTCGATCTCTGCTACGGTAAGGATTTTGCCGTCATTGTAGGGACCGTAAGTTGCGTCTTCCGCCGCTGCGCCGATGGTGAATACACCGCCGAGGCAGGAAACCGAAGACATGAGCATTGCAAATACAAGTACAAAACTCATTAAACGCTTAAATTTTGGCATTTGCTTGATTTCCTCCTTCTTATTCTATATTTATAAATGTTTAAAAACAACATTTAACAATAATAGACGGGTTTTACCCGTTTTTTGCGGAGTTGCCCGAAGGCAGATTTACTGCCTTCGGGTTATAGTTTTTTTTAGGATTTAACACATCAAGATTAGAACTTAACGTAGCCTCTGTCGCCATTGATGTTACCCTGTGCGATGTAGCCTGCACCACTGTTTACACGGCGAAGCTGGATAGTATCGTATGAGTTAACCTCACCGTCGAAGTTAATGTCTGATGCATATGCGAAGTTCCACTGAGGTTCGCCTTCCATGCCGGGTTCCCAATCCCAATAATAGTCGGGAGTGATGATGCCGTAACCGGAAACCTGCTTTCTGTCAAGAACAGTAATTTCACCGTCGCCGTTAAGTTCACCAACAACTACGGGATAATAGGTAGCAACAACGTTACCCTTTGTATCCTTAACAAGGATCTTGGAACCGGTGGTAAGATATCCGTCGCCTGCGTCGTCTTCACGAGGAACGAATTCAACTACTGTGTTTTCATCACCCTTGATGATGTGAGCAAGAGTTTCTTCATCGCCAACCTGATAAAGGCCGAGACCTTCAACAGCGTTGTAGAAGTTATCTACTTCCCACATTTCTTCCATCATAGACTGAACGTAGGGGAATGCAAAGTTATCAGCATCGTCGAAGAACCAGCCGCCATCGGGATCGGTTTCTTCAGTAACGAACTCCCAAACGGGATCGGAAGCTGCCTGTGCAAGGTTTGCGATAGCATCAGTAATTCTCTGAACGCTGTCAGCAACTCTTTCAAGGTTGCTGGTGCTGTAACCAAGGTCGGACTCTACGAGATCAACGCCTTCGTTGTAAGCATCAATGAGTTCCTTCCAGGTTTCTTCACTGTAAACGGACTGTGAGCCGTCTGCATTGATTTCAACTTCGTCAATCTTAACCTCTGCTGATGCGATAGCATCGTTAAGTGCGGTGTAGTCGATACCTGCAACAAGCTTCTTGTAAGCTTCAACAAGCTCGCCGGTAGCAATGTTAACCTGTGAGGGTTTAGCGGAGTTGTTAGTCTTTGTGGAGTTTGCGAAAGCAACTGCTGTCTGATATGCTTCCCAAGATGTAGCGGAGTAACCTGTGTTGGTCTCTGCGCCGTAAAGAGTGAGAACCTTGTTGAGCTTATCTTTGTTTGCAGTAAGAGGAATAAGTCTGCCGCCGGTAAGAGTTACCATATGAAGAGCATAAGCAACTTCAACGGGGTTTGCGGGAGCCATATTCTTAAGAGCTTCTTCGTAAGCAGCATATGCCTCATTGTAAAGCTTCATAGCTTCCTGATACTGGGTCTGCTCATAAACGTTTGCGCCTGCTGCAGGTGCTTCGGGCTTAACGGGAGGATAAATGATCTGAGAATTGATGATATCCTGAGCTCTGTCCTTAGCATCTCTGTAGGTGTAGAAAGTATGAGGAACGTAATCAAGAGCGCTGAAGAAGTGGTATGCCTGTCTGTACTTTGTAGTATCGTTTGTTGCGTAATACTTAACATCGTTCCAGCCGGCTACTTCGTCTTCGTAAGTTGCCTGTGTTGCATCAGCAAGGTAATAGGAGTTGGAAAGGCCGCCGTAAGTTGCGATAGCTTCTTCAAGGCCGGTAACACCAGCGCTTACCTTGAGATCTGCTTCGGGAGAATCAAGAGCTTCGATTGCATCAGCAAGAGCATCATAAAGCTCAGCGTACTTGTTGGGATAGTTTGCGTTGGTTGTTGCCTTGTTGGATTCGAAGTTAGAGTTGCTCTTGGGAGCAAGAACAAGAGTACCTGCATTCTGAAGAGCAAGCTTGTAAGCCCTCCAAAGGCCGTCGAATCTGCTGTCAGCTTTGTTGTAGTCAGTATCCTGACGGTTTGCTCTTACAGCATTTGAATATGCTGAGCCGAGATCGTAATCGCTGTAAAGGTGAATTGTAACGGGAAGGTTAAAGTTTGTGCCGTTAACGTTAACGGTGATGGTTGCGTTGTAAACGCCGTCAGCTACTGTGGTAGCCTTGGTGCCTTCGGGACCATCCATATTTTCACTGTTGTTAGTGTAGGTGTAGTAAACTTCTTCTTCGTCAAATGCTGCACCTGCAGATACCTTGCTGTAAGTGTTGTATTCGTTCTTAACGTACCAATCAACTTCTCTTGCAGCAAATGTTTCTTCGGTAGCTTCCTTAACGGTTTCGTAAGCTTCATAATATCTTACATAAGTATCCTTTGCCTCGAAGGGAGCGAATACGTATGTAGCATTACCGTTTTCAGTTACGTAGCTTGTAAGAGTGGTATCGGAGTTAACCTGGAGCCAATCAACACCGCTGATGCCGGTAACGGATACGGTGATGTTGCCTGTGCCTTCAGTTTCAACTCTCTTAACGTTGAAGGTGTAGTCGCCTGCTTCGTCAATACCTTCGCCCTTGCCGATGTAGATAGCGGGAGCATATTCTACTGCCTCAAAGGGAGACTGGGCAGCAACAACAGTCTTTCTTACGTCGTCACCCTCGGTGTACTGACCAATGTAAGCATACTTGGTAGCAGCAAGAGGAGCAGATGTAATCTTTGCACCGATTTCGTTGAGTACGTCGTAGAAAACAGTAAACTCAATCATTGAACCGGGAGTGAATGTACCTTCAAGTCTTACGTTCTTGAAGCCACCGCCGGCGATTTCATCGCCTGCAGCAATACCTGTTGCGGAAACGTTGGTGGTTGCAGCACCGTTAACATAAGCGGTGGTTGTAACGTCGGTGATTACGTACTTGTAAAGCTGGTCCTGAGTAAAGTTACCGATTGCGTTGGTGTAACCGGTGTTAAGACCAGAGCAGCCGTTGTAAACGGTGAAGGAAGTTGCGCCGCTTACGATTTCAGGAAGGTTGATTTCCATCTCTGCAAATTCCTGAGCCTCAGTAAGGCCAAGAAGATCGCATACTACGGGAAGAACTACTTCTGCCCAATCTGTGAAGTGGGCGCCGAAGGTCTTGAGAAGTCTCTCAGCGATACCTGCAAGTTCGCTGTTCTGGAGAACATCGTCAAGTGAAGCATATTCAGTAGCAATGGTGCCGGGGAAGATAAGATTGATAACATTGGTAACAAGGTCGATGAGAACCTTAAGAACTGTATCGGTTGCAAATGAACCGTTGGGGTTCTTGGTCATGATCTTTTCAATGTTAGTAGCATTGAGCTCAAGAAGGGGATTTACGAGGTAGTCGAAGATAAGTGAGCGAACAACGTCGGAGCCGCCTGCAGAGTTTGTTCTGTCAGCGATTTCACCGTAAAGCCATACGTTGTTGCCGGAAAGAGTTGAGCTGATGGGGAAGATAGAGTTGATAATGAGGTCAATGTCTTCCCAAACGTCGTTGATGGTAAGGTTACCAACTTCGCCGCCGAACTTATCAAGCTCGATTGCATCAAGTGCAAGACCGTCACCTGTAAGCATTGCGCCGTAGTTGCATACGCCCCAAACAGCAATCTGGATAACGAGCTTCTCATAATCGTGCTCGAACTCAAGAAGACCGCTGTTGGTCGCAACTGCGGGGCTCTGGCCGGCTGCACGTGCTGCGGGAACCATATCTATGGACTTGTTGATGTTGAATACAGCAACGTCCATAAGGATATCAAGGCAAGCCTCGATGATTGCATTGTTGTATGCGGTTGTACCTGCTGTGCCTGTGGGCTTGGTGTAGGTGTACTGAGGAAGATCCTGCCATGCAAGCTGCTCAACTGCTGCATAACCTACGTCAGCGATTGTTTTGTTTGTATCATCAATGTACATCCAATCAACGGAAGCATTGAGGAGGTTTCTGAGAACGAATGCCCAGATTTCCTGGTCACTCATCTGCATATATTCCTGATATGTATAGGTTTCAATGTAATCAGCAAAGAAAACGTCACCAGTGATACCAAGAACATATCTTGCTACGGAAGCAATGTTGGTAAGAAGGTAACCGTCAGTGCCGAACCAAGTACCGTCAAAGTTTTCTGTGTCTTCACAGGTAACCCATGTCCATACACGGCCTTCAGAGTCTTCTACGCCTTCGTCAACCTTAAGAACGCAGTTGAGGAACTCATAGAGAGCATCGTTGAAGTAGGAAATGAATGTTACGTCACTGTTAACATTAATTTCAACACCGTTACGGGTAATTTTTGAACCATTAGCAGGAACATTGATTTCGGGAACATACATGTTCTCATAGTCAAAGATTTCTGCGTAAACGTTGTCAACGTCTTCGGGATTTACGATTTCGCCGTCATAATCCTCTTCATACTTGGGATTTTCGGGATCCATCTTCTCGGGATCGTATGTAACACCGCAGATTTCACGAAGCCAGGGTCTTGTAACATTATTGAGCTCAGGAACTGCAATATAATTGTATGCAAGTCTGAGAATCTGCTCAATGAGTTCATAAGCGGTCATCTGAGTGTCAATAACGTTTGTTGCTGTGTAGATTTCTTTAATGGATGCATAATCAAGATCCTTAAGGAAATCCCAGATGAGACCTTCGTGGTCGCCTTCTTCAATAATGTATGCAGAACCAGTGTCGGTTGTATCACCGATAAGTGCATAGTGGATAAGATCCTGAAGAAGATCGTTAAGATTGTCATAAGGAAGCGTATCCTCGTCAGCATCGAACTCATCGTCCATAATGCCGTAAAGGAGACCCATAACAAGTTCTCTTACGTTGATATCAATGACGCCTGCGATAAGAGCATCAAGCATACCAAGGCTGAGGTCGCCGTTTACAAACTTCTTAACAAGGTTAACTGTTGTGTCACAAGAAACAAAGTTAATAAGAGCTGTGAGCATCTGGAGGTCTGTGCAGTTACCGGATGCATCGTTGATTGTGCTTCTCTTGTAAGGAGTCTTGTTTCCATCAATGCAAAGCTCTTTAACCATTTCAGGAAGAGCTGCACCGTCACCGAGCATACCAAGGAGCTGGTCTGCCGAGTCAACAAGAGCAACAACGCTGGAGAAGGTTGTGTTTGCTGAACTGAGGTTGATAGTTCCAACGAAGATATCCTCTTCAGTAAGAACTATCTGCTCTTTCGCGAGCATACGGTCAAGCTCGTCAAGAGCCATTGACGCATACTGCTCTGTGGTGAATGTTGCCTTGTCAACATCATCGTAATCAGTGATAGCTCCGCCTGTGTAAGCTGCGTATGCGCTACCGATTACTGTGAGGTTGCCGAGTAACATTGAAAGAGCTAAGATGATGCTGAGAATACGAATTGACTTTTTCAAATTGTTACACCTCCATGTAAATTAAAACATAAAAATTTGAGCCGTATTCATATTGCCGTTTTCACGGCGGTTGCGGAAGCCTTATAATAAGCTTCCTAACTGCTGCATGTCGTTTAACACCCTCCTTTATGTCGCCTGCGCCGATACGCCAACCGGCGCAAAGCAGCAGTCCAAAATAATAGATATTCCGCGGGCAGCGGCCTTTATAGGGAGAAGAAAGCCTTAAAAAGGCGCACTTCGCCTACACCACCACCATTGGTACATTATAAATATACATAACGACCGCCCAAAAGTCAATCATTTTCATTTTAGATAATTCCTTTTTGTTCAACTTTGACAGATTGGATGGCACATCTTTGGATATTTTGCCCGTCCAAGAGCGTCAAATCTTCTGTTTTTTTCCATTTTAAAGAAACAGCATCGGGCGTAATGCTGTTTAGCTTTACACTCGATGCTCAAAAACACGTCTTTTTTTATTGCTCAATCAAACTGAAAAAGGACATATATTTAAAAGGTATAGTAATTTATATGGGTTTCTACTCATTTTTTCGATGTTTTTCAATTTTGTAAAGTAAAAAATCTTCACAGACATTTTTCTAATTAAGAATTTTTGCCGTTTTGTAGATTATTCGTTTCTGTTTTTACCTTCTGTACTTTATTGTTTTCAAAGAAAAATGAGCCGTTTTTTGAACTTGTTTGCCGAATTTCAGTAAAATTCTCGTCTGTGTCAATGTCAACCCCTTGACAAACACTTGCATACGGTAAGGACGATGTCAGTTTGCCGTTCACCATATTTACACCCAGAACATCCTCTATAACTGTCAGATAGTACCACGCTGCAGAGCCGGTATAGTGAGTCCAACCGGCTCTGCCCTGCACTCCGTCGGCTGAAAGTACGTCGCCCGCCAAAACGTATGGCTCTCCCCTGTACTTTAACTGATTTTTCTTGCAGATATTTACGGGATTCAATAAATCCATAAGCTTCATACCGCTTTCCCGCATCCCTTCCTTGAAAAACGCAGACGCTAACCACACTGCCGCGTGGGTATACTGACCTCCGTTTTCTCTTATTCCCTCGGGATAAGCGGCTATATACCCAATTCTGTCTGTATTTTTTGCTGTAAAAGGAGGGGTCAGGAGTTTAATTAAGCTGTTTTCTTCATCTACAAGCCTTTCAGCTGCTTCCTGAAGTGCCTTTTTACGTGTTTCCGAGTCAAAAACTCCCGAAAATGCTGCAAATGCTTGGGGCAAAATATCAATTTTGCATTCATCCGAAGCCTCAGCGCCTATCGCTCGTCCACTGTCATCAAAAGCTCTTATAAATTTCGAACCGTCAACTGCTGTTTTCTCCAACGCTTCTCTCAATTTCAGCACCCTTGCATCCAGTTCTGTCGCCTTTTTGTCATTTTTCATTTCTCGACAAAGGTTACTGAGCTTATTAAACACAATAATCTGAAATTCTGCCAACCATACACTCTCACCTGCACCGTTAATTCCTACACGGCTGAAACCGTCATTCCAATCGCAAGAACCGATGAGCGGCAGAGAATGACTGCCCAGACGGTATGATTTATCCGCCGCACGCAGACAATGCTCCATCATTGACGCCTTAACCTTGCCTCTGACGGGCGAAAAATAGCGTTCAGACTCAGTTTTGCCAAGAGTCTCGCCAAGCAGGAAGGGTACTTTAACCTGAAGAATGCTTCTGTCGCCCGTTTTCTTTACGTATTCGCACAAAACGTAGCAAAGCCAGAGCATATCGTCACTGCAACGGGTACGAATCCCCCTGATTTCCTGATGCTTATTAGTTATTACGTGCCACCAATGAAGCACATCACCCTCTTCGAACTGCACGGCAGCGCATCTGATAAGATGCGTGCGGGTTATTTCGGGATTCGTATATATAAATGCGAGCGAATCCTGCAGCTGGTCACGAAAACCCCAGGCACCTGAGCACTGATAGAAACCGGTTCGTCCGAAAAAACGCGAATTTCGGATTTGAGCATACAAAAACGAATTAAAAATCAGATTCAAAGCCTCGTTTTCTGTATTTATGCGTATCGGAATCAAGGAATTCGAACCAAAACTGCTCACAAATGGCATTTTCAGGGCGGCTTCTTTGCTTCTGCCCCATGAAAGATAGAAAATTGCCCGCACTGACTCCCCGGGTGCAACCGAAAAATTACGGATAACGCTCACACAGGGATTGGAAGAATCCCTATGTGCCGCATCCCATTTTCCGCAAAAGAAAGAATTAGCATCAAAACACAACGCGTTGGGTATACAGTCACTTTGTAAAGCCGCGTAACCTGAAATCTGTGAAAAAGGGTTAGTGAAAACCGCCCCTTTCTCCGTTTCGCTAACGCTTATAAGCCAGCTCTTATCCTGAGTAAAACCAAGAACCGGTTCGCAAAAATAAGCCAAATCAAAGCTTGCTTTTTCACTGTAATAATTGGTAATTTTCACACTTATTTTTTTAGCCATACCTCTATCGGCTACGCGTACATCCGTGCAAAACTCAAGATTTTCGGAAACCCCGTGCCATCGCGCTGATTCGGGAGTAAAAACAGCTTCACTCCCATAGATAATATCCGTTATTTTTCCGTCTTTTTTAAGAAAAAGTGCCTCTCCGCGGTTATCACTACGGGTATCGTTTCGCCACGGAGTAAGCCTGTTTTCCCTTGAATTTATCGCCCAAGTAAAGCCCAAAGCCTTGTCACTCACCATAGTTCCAAAGGATTTGTTAGAAAGAACCGTACACCAAGGAACAGCAAGGCTTTTCGGGTCAGATTCAACGCTGATTTCACCATCAGTAAAGTTATATAGCTTTACATTGAGTGGCATCTCTCCGGATTTTCGTGGAAGTTCACAAGGAAGCGGATACAGCCTGTTGAACCGTATTTTTTCATCGCAGCCGGATGCATTAATGTTTTTTGAAGACAAAACGGCGCATTTTTCAAGAACTGAACGTTCCTTATACGAAAAACTAATCAAATTCACCGCGAAAACTCCTCCGTTTACACCGAGCATCGGTTCGCAATCCTCTTGCCTGAGCATCTTTCTTATCTCATTCAGAATTGGTAATTCATAGCCTGTTTTTTCTTCAAAGGTCAGCACTAAATCAGTTGTAAATCCACAGCTTCTGAGAAGCTTATTTATCCTCACATACGGCAGAACAGAACCGTTTTCCTCCGCGCTTTCAATATGGCAAACAATAATAGGATTATCTCCGGAAATTCCCATGCTCCACAGTGAGCTTTTATTAAAGCTTGCATCTGATAGGCGGCTTTCTGTGTGTGCGCGTGAAACTCTCGGATAAAAAACCGCAGGCAGCACTTTCATAGCAATTGCACTGTCAAGCACATTGCCGTAAAACGGGTCTGGTGCCCTTTTATGCTTTGTCTTTGATGCTCTGAGCATTAACAGAGCATCTTTTGCCTGTGATTTTTCTTGCTGCGCGGTAATGGCAAAGGTAAAATCCTTTTTTTCGCCCGCTTTGAGCTTGACTTTTACCCTGAAAGCTGCACAGGCATCCGGATTTCCACGCTCACCGTGAAAATGAGGCTTGTTTTTTACAAGGGAAAATATTCCGTCACCGCACGCAAGCACTCTCTCCCTGGAAGTTTCGATTTCCGCCTGAATATCCTCCAGAAAACCTGCCGCAAGGCTGACTGTACCCGAATTCTCACGAAATCTGCGGCTGAAAACAGCTGTTTTATTTTCATTATCTATATCATCCGTCAGGAAAAGCTTTGAAAACATAGGATGCGCGGCATATACGTCGTATTTTTCAAGGCACGGTTCACAATAAATCAGCAAACTACCCTCAAGAGGTTTTTGTGAGCTTAAATTCTCAACTGTGAATCTTCTTAATTCTCCGTTTGTGTTTTTTAATACGGATGTATGCATTTTCAACAATATTTTTCCGTTTTTTGCAGCATGCACCGCTTCTTTTTCTCCAAATTTTACCTTAAACCTCGTTTTTCCCTCTATATCAATGCACTTTACAAAAGGTATTCTCTGTTTTTTGTGTTCAAAAACCGCAAAAATACCCGACGGCCTTTGCAAGATATCGTCACTTCTGCAAATTACATCCACCCCGTCAGAAACCGAGAATCCTGTTCCTGAATCAGAAATCTGCAACGACCACCTGCCATTTGAATAGATATGAACAACAGGATTGAAAATGTCAGGATTCTCTACAATTGTATTCTTTTTTTCCGTTCTTTCGTGCGTTTTTGGCACTTCGCGGTATCTAATATCCTTAAATACACGGGCAGAATTCGGTACATTTTCATTCAGTAGGCTTTGCGCGCCCGCCATACTGTCATCGGACATAAACCTTTTCTGAAAAACATTACCTTTGAGTACGTTCAGAGCGCCTATCATACTCATTCCCACGTGATGCGCCATATAGCTGCTTACCGTTGAGAATTCACCGTAGTGGCAACGCCCTTTTGTAAAATCTGCCGCTTCATAAAAACCGTATTTCCCGAAAAGACCTGATTTTTCCATCTGCCTGAGATTTTTCAGGCACGAATTCGGAGCCATAGTGAGCGCAAGAAACGTTGCATAAGGAGCAATAACTTTTTCCCTGTCCAAATCGCGCTTCAAGCCTATTCTCTGCACTCCGTGCGCCTTGTACTGATAATTGAGGTTACTGTCAAAAGCATAAAATCCGCTTTCAGATATACCCCAAAAGCCTTTGACTGCGTTTTTTCGTTGACACCAGAGGCAGAATTCCAGCGATTCGCGGCAGAGGCTGCCCACGGGTGACGGAATAAACATATGCGGCATAAAGTATTCAAACATCGTGCCCGTCCACGAAACAAGCCCCGTATATCTGCCCTCACCTACAAGAATTCTGCCAAGCATCCCCCAATGCTTTTTGGGTACAATTCTCTTCGCCACCGCATAATAAGCTGTCATACGTGCTTCACTCATAAACAAATCGTAGTAATTCTCGGAAGGATTTCCATCACCGTCAACACCGATATAAAACAAATCCCTTTTCGGGTTGTAGAGAGCAGTTAAATCCGTTGCGTCAAGTAAAGCCGTTACTCTGTCTGTTATTCCTGCCAAAGCCTCGCATTCGTGACGGTACTCACGAAGCCCTGACCTGAGTGCTGTGAGGCAACAGAGGAAATTACCGCTGTCTACCGTTGAAACAAAAGCAGGAGAAAGCACGCTCAAATCCTCCGTGGAGTACCAGTTATACAGATTTCCTTTGTATTTAGGCAGCTTTTCTATGCTCGTGAGAGTTAAATTCAGCCTTGCATAAAGCTGCGCCGAGGTAATATATCCCAAATCTCTCGCAGCAAGCATACAGACAAGAAGCATACCTATATTTGTTGGAGAAGTCCGCTTCGCCACCGACCTTACCGGAGTTTCCTGAATGTTATCAGGGATAAGGAAACTGTTTTCTCTGTTGCAATTTTCTTCAAAGAATCCCCACATTGCCGCTGCATAGGATAAAAGAGATTCTTTCTGAGCATAACTCAGCCTGAACTGTTCGGAATCCGACTTCTTTGCGCTGAAAACAGCAAAAGGAACGTCAGCCAATATGAACAACGCCGCCAAACGTGCAGCAGGCAAAGGAAAGATAAGCAAAAATGCACCCACAACAACAGACGGCCAGCATTTGACAGCCTGACCTCCGTTACTTTTTGATTCACTCTGTGCCGCAGTTGTCCATTCAAGCAAATTTTTCTTTGAAACAACCATTCTCCAGCAGGCTCTTACGATAGCATCAAGGCTCACGTACGCATTCTGAGCGAGCATTATAACACTGAGAAACGCTCTTACCAGCGCCAAAAGCGCAGACGGTAAGATTTTTGAATAATAAAGACGCGAAAAGACGCCAAAGCCGCCGCTTGTAAGTGAATGCAAAAAGGCTACCGCTTCGGGGGCCGCTGCGCTTAACAATGAGACTGCAACCGTAATCGACGCAAGAACTGACGGCATAAACACGCTTGAAAGAAGCAAAAGTATTGATATAACAGGCGTTATGCTTCTCCGCAGGTTATCGGCCAGTTTCCAACGCGACAGCAGATTAAGAGGATTTCTGCCAAAAATAAAAGGGATATTCTGCCAATCTCCCCTTACCCATCGGCTGTGTCTGGCAAAATAAGACCTCTGGTTTGAAGGAAATCCGTCAGTAAGCTGCAAATCCGAAACAAATCCCGTGCGCAGATATCCGCCCTCCAAAATATCGTGGCTGAGCACTCTTTCTTTAGGAAACGCTTTATCAAGCAGCTTATAATACGCATCAACATCAATAAGTCCTTTGCCCGAAAAGATGCTTTCACCGAATAAATCCTGATACTTTTCGCAAGCAAGCGAATCATAGGTATTTATTCCGCCGGTACCTGCAAGCAAACGTTCAAAAGCCGATGAATCCGAATCAACAAGCCGGTTACATATTCCGGGTGCAAGGATTGCATATCCTTTAACCACTCTTCCTTTTTTATTATCAATTTCAGGAGTGTTTAGAGGATGAAGAGCAACACTGACAAGCTCGCGCGCCGTATCAAACACTGTTTTAGTGTCCGAATCAAGCACAAGGAGATATCTTATATCGTTAAATCCGGTTTTATCCCCCCACAGAGTCTGAAATCCACTTTCATCCCCTTTTATAGCCCTTATAAGCTGAGTTATTGCCCCTCTTTTACGCTCTCTGCCTGAGAATTCTCCCTGTGTTTTTGAGTACACACGCGGCCTTACTGCAAGCAAAAAACCGCCCGAATGCTTTTCGTTAAGAGAGTCAATTTCTCTTTTTGCGGCAGCAAGAGCCGCAGAATCCTCAGGTTTTACGGGTGAGGATGCATTTTTATAATCCGCAAGGCAACAGATTTTTATATTTTTTCCTGAGTTTGCAAGCCTTATCTCGTTTAGTTTGCTGAAAAGCTTGGCGCTGTCCTGGGCAGAGGTAAGAAGGGTTGAAACTGTAATGAGAACACCCGTATTTTCGACTCTTTCATCATCGCTTTTAATCCTGAAAAATCTTTTCGGTGAAATTGCGCGCATAAATACGGCGCTTATAATCGGTCTTAGCACCTCCCACAGAGGCAACCACAGAAAAACGGCGTACCACTTGCCAAACAACACCGCCGCGCCAATACTCAGCAGTAACGGGAGTATAATTTCCGTGACAATCATAATCGTTCCGCGTGTCTTGCGTTTTTTTGGGGCAAAAATATAGCTGCCGACGTGTCTTAACTTTTCGTTTTTTCCTTCTTTTGCTTTTTTAAGAATATTTCGGGCATACTCTTTTTCATCAACGTTCTCTTTTTCTGCAAGCAGCGCAAGTTCTCTTCTGTAAACGGCTCTGTCCTGAGTTTCCATCGAGGGATATATGCCTGCAGGGTCCTGCATAAGTATTTTTTCAACCTCATTGCTTACAGATATTATTGTTTCAAAATCCGTCTGAGCAAGCCGCCTTATTGATTTGACGGAATTACCAAGGAGCTTTTCGCCGGCAGCATTGCGCATAATACACCCGTGATAGGCATAATCAAGCAAAGCACAACGGAACATATTATAAAGCGACTGAGACTCCGCAGAAGAAAGGCCTCTTTTGGCGAAGTATTCCTCAAGCTTTTCGTTATCAGGCAAAACACCGTTCTCACAAAGCGACTTACACAAGCCGAAAAGACACGGAAGCGATTCCGTGCCTTTTTTTAATCGCATAGTACCTGCACAATCGGTTGCCGCCTGCCTTGCTTCGCGCTCCAAAATATAAAAATTATCCCTGAGCCATTCGCTCGCTGCATTATTTTTGCCTGCCTTCTGTGCCTCACTTCTGAAAGCGCGCGTGATTGATTTCATTTTTCTTTGCAGAGCTTTTTCGCCCATAAACAACCTCCGTGATTTTATTGCTTTGCCGCAATCATAATTCTTGCCACTCCTGCTACGCACACAACCGCTGCGGACACCGCCGCTATTTTTGAAACGACATTTGCAAAACGCGCCACTTTTCCTGCGGACGAAATTAACCTGACAGTCTGCGCAGCATAAGATGCACTCTGTAAAGCATTCATCATTTCACCCCCGATACGCAAACCGCGTGAGCTATGGCGGGTATAGACTCTTTCTGAAGCGAAGATGCCGCCGACATAAGCGCACCCGTGCCCACAAAAAGCACCCTTTTCAATTCACCTTTTTCAAGGCGGTTGAGGATATGTGAGCAAAAAACAGCCGCACTGCAGCCGCATCCCGAGCCGCCTGCATTAACCTTCTGATTTTTAAGGTCATACATCATAAGCCCGCAATCGTTGTGCACTGCGCTTATATCTATCCCTTCCTGCTTTACCATAAGCTCACAAAGAAGCTTTGAACCAACGCTGCTCAGGTCGCCTGTGAGAATCATATCAAAATCCTCGGGAGCGCTCCCGGTATCCCGCAGAAAAGAACTTATGGTGTCACAGGCGGCAGGTGATAATGTCAAGGGTACACCATATAAAAAAAGCGTACAGATTTTACTCTGTACGCTCAGTTTCAATATAGTGTTTAATCGAATATAACCGAGATTTCGTGAATAACGGTTTCAATAATATCTAAAACGGTACGGATGATTTTTACGATTATATTTTCGCCATCATACTCAACGTCAGCACCCGTTCCGCCGTAGCAGCCGATGTTGTTGCTTGTAATCGGGTTACCGTAAAAGTCCTTTTCTACCCCTTTGACGGGAGCTCCTGCTCCGATAAGAGGAGATTCAGCGCTGAGGATAAAGCTGTTTGCGTCGTTATAATCGTCACCCGCAAATCCCGGCACGGTATTCATTGCGCCGATATCAACAAGAGGAGTCATAACTTTATAATAGCAGTTATTCTCGAACACGTTGCCTCTTGATTCATCCATATCATAGGCAAAGGTTCCGCCGTCAGCAGGGGCAATTATGTTGTTTGCAATATAGGCATCATAAAGATTTTTAAACTGGAACTCGCCGCAGTTTATTATAGTATTGTTATAAAAGCTGAAATTATGCTCTCCGCAGGCACCTACCGCAGTTGTGGAACGTCCCTTGTTATCGTTCACCGAAAGGCAGTAACGCACGGTGTTGCCGTACTGACCGCTGTAATTCGGGCAGTTGCATATAAAGCGGACGTTATCGTGAGAATAGATATACTGATAGGTGCAATTGTTGGAATGGGAGTCAAAGTCAATCGCCATACCGTCGCCGATATTTTTCTGCCCTGCGATTTCACAGTACTGAATGGTGCTGCTTTCGCTGCCCCAGAACCACATTGCGGCTGTGAAATATTCAACTCTGCCATCTTCCAAAAGTTCCGCACCGCCCTGACAGCAGTTGATTGCACGGCAATTGGTAACCAGAGCTCCCTTGCACATTCCCACAAGAACCGCTTCCGCATCCATATCGTGCAGGTAGCAGCCCTCTATAAGCAGACCTTCGTTAAACACGGGGTCAATCTCGTCTTCCTCGCACCAGGGAGCCTGCTGTTCGTTCCATGAGCCCCATATAATAAAGCCGTTTGCGCAGTTATCAACCTCGCAGTTCCTTATGGTAAGGTTGTTTACGGCATATCTTGATTTTGCAGGCAGACCTTTTACAATAACCGCCGCTCTCGCCGCAGCCGCTCCGTTTGAAAAATCGTCACGGGAGTGAACCTTATAGTTCTGCATATCGCTAAAAAGAACGTCTTCGATTATTATGCCTTCCGAGGTCTGAGTGTAGGTATCAATCCATATACCGCCGCCGTTGGGAGCTTTTATATGAACGTCAGACACGGTGATATACGAACAGTCAAAAAGACGGAAAACGTCAGTTCTTTCATTCGTCCAGAGGAGCGCTTTATCGCCCTCACCGTAGGAAGAGATTACAATAGGGTTATCCTTTGTGCCGTTGCAGGTAAGCGTTACGGCACATTCGTATTCACCGCCGTTTTTGAAAAGGAAGTGCGTGCCTGCTTTGATATCAAGATTCTTGAGACCCGCGATGGTTTTAACGGGGCTGTTGATATCCGTGCCGCTGTTGGCATCGTCACCACCAACAGAATCAAGGTAATAGTAATTCTTCTCTCCTTCCTCGGCATAAGCAAAAAATCCCACGCTTGCGAACACCAGAGAAAATACAATCAGGAAGCACAATATTCTTTTAACTGTTTTCATTTTCACCGCTCCTTAACAAGTGATTGATAAGCTATATTTTATCATACGCAGAATTCTCCGTCAACTGCGATGAGTGTAAGGCAAAGAAAAAGCGCACATGAAAATGTGCGCTCAAATTACTTATATTTGATTTTTCTTAATCCTTTTTAACGGAATCGGGATTGAACCTCACAAACGTCGGCACAATTTCCCTGAGCATTTCTTCAACGTCTGACGGCTCAACGCCTGCGGTATTTACAAGCGTTCTGAGATTTTCAAGCTGAAGCTTAAACTCATCATAATCCATCTTTATGGGGTTACCTATAAAGATTTTCTGATTGAGTGTTTTGCGAAGACCTTCTTCACTCATAAGGAGCTCTTCATAAAGCTTTTCACCCGGACGAAGGCCGATATATTTTATGTTTATATCCTTGCCAACCGTCAGACCTGAAAGGCTTATCATCTTCCTTGCAAGGTCGTCAATCTTAACGGGCTCGCCCATATCAAGCACAAAGATTTCGCCGCCCTCTGCCATCGCACTTGCGGTAAGGACAAGCTGGCTTGCCTCGGGAATAGTCATAAAGTAACGTATCATTTCGGGATGAGTAACGGTGACGTCACTTCTGCTTTCAATCTGCTTCTTGAAAAGAGGAATAACGGAACCGTTGGAGCCGAGAACGTTACCGAAACGCACAGCCGCAAAGGTTGTATCAGGCGAAATACTGTCCACATACTGGATAATCATTTCGCATATTCTCTTTGTGGTGCCCATTATATTTGTGGGATTAACCGCCTTATCGGTGGATATGAGGATGAATTTTTCAACCCCGTTGTTTCTGGTTGCCAAAGCGGTGTTAAGCGTTCCGAAAACGTTATTCTTAACACACTCATCGGGAACGGTTTCCATGAGCGGTACGTGCTTATGCGCCGCCGCGTGCAAAACAATGTCGGGCTCTTCTTCTGAAAAAATGCTGTTAATCTTATCGTAATCGCAAACCGTTGCTATGTAAACCATAAGATCCAGTTTGTCACCGTAAGCGGCTTTAAGCTCCTGCTGAAGGGAGTAGGTTGTATTCTCATAAACGTCGATTATTATGAGACGGCTGGGTGAATGAGCGGCAATCTGCCTGCAAAGCTCAGAACCGATTGAGCCGCCGCCGCCCGTTATTGCAACAATCTTATCTTTTACAAAAGAAAGAATTTCTTCATCGGCAACCTTTATAGGCTCTCTGCCGAGCAATTCTTCAGGCGTGATGTCACGCACTTTGTTTATGAAGCTGTATTCATTGTCAGCTATTGCGGAATAGAAAGGCAAAATCTTAACGGGACAAATGGTTTTTGCACATTCGTTAAGAATTTTTGCTCTGAGTTCGTTGCTCGCTGAGGGGATTGCTATGTAGATAAGGTCTATTTCATTCTCTTCACACAGCTTTTCAATATCCGCAATGGTGCCGAGAACCGTTACACCTCTTATGCTTCTGCCCTGCTTCTGAGGGTCGTCGTCAACAAGGCAGACAGGATTAAGTCCGCAACCGGGGTTGCCGTCTATTTCTTCAATCATTCTGTTGCCTGCTTCACCTGCGCCGGCAATCAGCAAACGTTTTGCGTTGGTATCTACCTTATGCTTTCCTATAAGAAACTCTCTGTAAATTACTCTGGTAAAGGTAAGTCCGAGCGAACAAAACAGGAAAGCAAGCAAATTATAGATTACGGGAGTAATATCATACGGCATAAGTTCAAGCGTTATGCAGGAGAGTACGCCGCAAATTGTCGAAACCACAAACAGATAAAAATAATCTCTGCCCGTCGAATAACGCCAGATAATTTTGTTTACGCCCATAGCATTAAGGCCTATTGTATATACCACAAGAACTATTATCCAATCGGCAACGAGCTTGAACAGTTCGTATTCTATGCCGCTTATGAGAGTAGACAAAAGCCTTGCGAGTATATAAACGGCGCCGACAACCGTAATGTCAACCACGCCTAACAGAACGTTTCTGTTCATATTCATCGGTTTCTTCTTTTTCATCTGTTCCCCTTACTTCCGCAAATTCATTTTTCCACGCATTTATACTTTTAAATCTTACCACAAACGACAACTTGTGTCAATTAATATTGCATAATTGCATAAAGCACACTGTATTGCAGACTAAAAAGCAAAGCCCTGTCAGATTCCGAAGATATTCTGACAGGGTTTGTTCGTTACGCTGTTTTAACTGTTTCTTTATTAATTTCGATATACTCAATCACCTGCTCGAATGCATCCCTGCATTTAAGGCGGATTGTTATTTTACCGCCCTCGTGAATGAGGATCTTTTCTACAAGCTGAGTGAGCAGCGGACGGGTAAGCTCGCTTATATTGCCCGTTCTTTTAAAGCTTGCTATGAAATCGTTTTCAGAGCCTATGCCCTCGCTGATTTCCCTTATTTGCTTTTCAAGAGCGGCAACGGTTTCGTTGTTCTTTTCTATTTTCTTCTGATAGATTTCTTTGAGCTGGACGTATTCCTGCTTTGAAATATATCCGTTTTTCCAGTCGGGATAGAGTTCAAGAATCATTTTACTGTTTGCACTTTTCTCCTCAAGCTGTTTTTCAAGATTTTTCTGCAAAAGCTCCGATTGACTCTTCCTTTTCGGGCTGTTGTTGATGCGTCTGAGGATTTCGTCATATTCCGTTGCAAGCTCAACCATTTTTCTGAGAAAAACAAGCACCGCTTCTTCAAGCTTATCAATGCGGATTGTGTGATTGGTGCAGGCATCCTTTTTCATTTTGCGTGCCGTTGTGCAGCGGTAATAGTGGTATTCGCCGTAGGAATGCCTGTTGGATTTTTTGCTCATTATACGGTCGCAATCAGCACACCTCACAAGCCCCGCAAAAAGGTCAACTTCCTTTTTCTTTGGTGACTTGCGTATGTTTTTGTTGAAAAGCTCCTGCACTTTATTGAACGTTTCTCTGTCTATTATCGCTTCGTGCGTGCCCTCAACAACGTACCATTCATCCTTGGGAACTGCCCTGCACTGCTTTATTTTATAGCTGATTGTTGTATTCTTGCCCTGCACCATATTGCCTATATAAACCTCATTCTGCAATATACGGCGCACAGAGCTGTCAGGCCACAGGCCGTTACTGACTCTGCCTGCCGGATGCTTATAGTTATATCCTTTAAGACGCTTATACTCCGAAGGATTGGGGACACCCATTTCATTTAAATCCTTGGCAATTCCTATAATGCTCTCGCCTGAAAGGAACTTTTCAAAAATCAGCCTTACAACAGATGCGCTTTCTTCATCAATTATCAGTTTGTGGCGGTCTTCGGGGTCTTTCAGGTAGCCGTAAGCAGGGAATGAGCCGATAAACTTGCCCTGCGCTCTGTTCACATTGAGTGTGCCTCTGACGTTTACGGACGTTGTTGCCGCTATGCTTTCATTGATGACGTTTGTAACGCCGACTGAAATGCACTGAGTTGCAGCGTTCATACTGCTTGACGCGGTATCAACCGAATTATTTATGGCAATGAAACGGACTCTGTGGCGGACGAAAACGTTATCGAGATAGTTACCTGCATCCGTATAGTTTCTGCCGAAGCGTGATAAATCCTTTACGATAACGCAGTTCACCTTTCCGGCATACACGGCATCCATCATATCGTTGAAGGCAGGGCGGTCAAAGGTTGTGCCCGACCAGCCGTCGTCAATATAGAAATCATACAGTTCTATATCCTGATGAAGCTTGAGGTATTCCTTGAGAATCTCCCTTTGCGAGGTAATTGAATAGCTTTCCGACTTGTCGCCGTCCTCCTTGGACAGACGAATATAAAGAGCAGCCTTCCAGGTATCCGAAACCTGACGGGGCTGCTCTGAAGCTGTAAAATTGCTATGCATTTAAAGCCACCTCCGTAAATTTACGTGGCAGCACAGTTATCATACAACTGCATTATACTGCGCTGCCGCCAATTATTCAAGTTGTAAATTTATCCTGCAAGTATGACGTCGGTCAGAATCTCCGAAAAATCCTTGCCAAAGCCGAATTCAACCTTTACCACGGTTGAATCAATTCTGAAAAGATAAGGATTCTTAACCTGCCTGATATAATCGCCCGTACGCTCGTCTGAGGGCATTTGCGTATCGACCGTAACTTTTCTCAAGTCAACAAGTTCATCGGCATTGCAGGCGGTTATATCCGCTTTTCTGAGCATCTCAAGGTCTGTCACCGTTAAATCACTTCCTTTAAAGTGATTTTTGGACAGCCTTGCCCTTCTTATTCCCGAACCTGTCACTGTTTTGATATTTGATATCACTTGGTTTCTCCTTTCTTCGGTAGGTTGCTTGTTGCCGAATTTAACCGTCACCGAATACTGTTGATGACGGCTGCCATCAGATCACCTTCCTCCTTTGAGAATTGTTGTTTGCCACATCAACCTCCTTTTCGATGCAACAGAGCTGAGGCTCAGTTGCCAAAGACGCCTTGAAACGCCAAAAGACGCCCGGAGTAAATAAACTCCAAGCGTCTTTTTCTTTTTCATATAAAGTATGTAAGAATGACTTGTATAATAACTCGCAAAATAAAAAAGCCCGAAGAGAGGCGGCTTCATTATGGAGCATCTCTCTTCGGGCGAACTTTTTTGTGCACTATAGACGGCCGTATATTAAAATTTGTTTTAAAGTTCATACGTTTTCCAACGTGACGCGGGTGTGTGAATCCTGTTAAAATTGTTTCGTATAAATTATATTAACAAAAGGAGATTTTATGGCAGGATTTATAGAAGATTTTTATTACGGAAATCACGAGGCACAATCATATTCCAAAGAATTCGCAAATGATTTGAAGAAGAAATTAAACGAACTGACTCTGCTCGAAAAACAGTTATCCGAAAAACTGACCGACGCAGAAAAAGCATTGTTTCTCAGCTACGCTGACAGATATCTTGAATTTACAAGTTTAAGCGTTACAGACAGCTTCATAAGCGGATTCCGTTTCGGAGCAAGATTTTCGATTGATACATTTGCAGGTGAGTGAGGGTGTGGTTTAAAGAAACCCTCTGTTTTCAAAAGACCGATGTGGCATTGTTATGAACACAAGATGTATCAGTACAAGAATAGTAAAAGTAATATTAAATAAACAATTAAACCTGACTCCGAAAAAGCGAAGTCAGGTTGTCATACAATTATGTACTCCTGCCGGATTAGCGGTTTTGCAGTAAGTTATTTCGGTATATGCAAATCGTCATTCATCAGCCCGAGACTGAGCAAAAAACTGTGTGTATACTCTGTGGTTTCATCAGATACCGATTGATTGACTTTGATTTCTTTTGATACGCTCTTTATGCGCCCGCCAAAAATCAGTTTAAGCCATCTGTAAACCTCCATAAACGGCGTCAGAAAACGGTATTTCTGCAAAATGGGATAAATGAACTTGATTTCATCATACGGTATAAAGATTTTAGACCACAAATATCTGAATTTTCCGCCCTTCTTTTGCTGCTGAACCGCAACTTTGTTTGTTAACGAGCCGTAAGCTCCGCCGTTTAAGACATAGCTTTCCATCATTAACGAAAGATTGTCCTGCGCCTCATCGTCAAACCACACCCTGCTCAGTTTCTGTGCCGCTTGGGCAAACCTGAGCAGATTGCCTTGTCTGAGAAGCTCCTCTCTTTTTTCAACCGTTTCGCTATTGGTACTTTTTAAAAGCCAAAGGTCTGCAAACGGTTTGATTCCGCATCCGCCGTTTTCGAAATGCTTTGCCATATGTGAAATATGGTAAAAATAAAACATTTCATCGCTCATTTCAGATTGACAACGGAAGCCTTCACATCTCACAGCAGATTCCCAAACACGCGAAAGCACATCCGATGCCGCCTCAGAAACATTACTTTCAATAAGATTATAATGCAGTTCAACCCGCATTTTGCCCGGAGTAATCAGTGCAATATCGTGTGAACCCTTTTTATGATAAGCGTAATTGCAGCTGTCAATCAAAGCTGATACGGCTTTTTCCGAATCGCACTCTTGAACAAGAATATCTATGTCACAGCTTGTGCGCATCCACGTTTCGGGATAATACTTGCGCATAACTGCACCCTTAAGAGGGATGAACGGAATGTTTGCCTCTTCAAGCGCCGTACACAGTCTTTCAAATTCAAAGCAGATCTGCTCGCATCTGTATGCGGCTTCAAAGATTTTGTTGGTGATTTGGCTGTATTCCTCGCTGAGCAACCCATTTTGCTGCAAACCGTAAACAACCAAATGCTCTATATCGTGTTTTCTTGAAATGGAAAGCAACTCAGAAAAAGTTTCAGGAACAATCTGAGAGTTTTCAACATCCGCTTTTGTTCCGTTCAACACAGAACGCAATAAAGCAAATAATATTTGAGCAGTTCCGTGTTTCATACAAAAGCTCCTTAGTCACGTCTGAAAATATCTATTGTGTATACCTTTTTATGGATGTTATTCTTCCTCACCTGGTTTCTCATTCAAGATATCTTTAATAACACCCGTCAAAGCCGTGCTTGAAACACCTTTAGTATACGACAAATACACTATATCAACATTATAATTCTTGAATTCTTTCTCATATCCAATCCATTGAGGAGTGTTTTTCCAATCGGAGCCAACAAACATCTTATCAAACTTGTATTTCTGCCAAGCAGCAAATTTATTTTTATCGTATTGAGGAACAACTTTATCAACATATCTGATTGCCTCAACAATCTGACACCTTTCTTCAAACGGAATAACAGGTGTTTTGTTTTTTTCTTTTTGAACCAGTTCATCGGTGCTAACACCAACAATCAAATAATCACATTGTTCCTTTGCTCTTTTCAATATATTCAAGTGACCAATGTGAAACATATCATAAACACCTGTTGTGTATCCGATAATTGTGTTTTTCAACTTTATTCTCCTCCATGGTTTTTAAGTTCAAGAAACAGCTTGACAATTCTTTTTCTAAATATGATAACAACTATTCCGCCAAGAGTAAGCAGCGAATATCTTATATACCAAAAAGGATATAAGAGCATTATAATCCCACCGGCAATTACAAGTGAAAGTCCAATCACCAAGATAGTAAAAATGTTATATATCTTCACGTTATCCAAATGCTTTTTACATGTTTTTCTCATAAACATATAATGAAGTAAAGATACGAGTATGTAGCAACCAAGTGTTGTATATCCAGCGGCCACAAAGCCATATCGAGGAATAAACATATAGTTTAAAACTAAATTTGCCGCAGCACACAGCAGCGATGATATCATTACATAATTGGTCTTTTCAAAATAATACTCAAAAGTTGCAAAAAGATTATACAAAAACATAAAATACACGCTCGCTGTAACAGGAGGTATTACCCATAAAGCTTGCCGATACGAACCGGGAGCAATAATCGCCAATGCCTCAGGCGCTATTGCAATTACAATAAAGTTCATAAAAGCTATTGCCGCAAGAACACCATATGAAATCTGTCCAATTTTTTTGTAATCACCGTTTTTTATGCTTTTATAAATCCACGGATTCATTACTCCTGAAACAGAATTGTTAAATATTAGCATAACCATTGAAATTGAATATGCCACACTGTAATAACCTGCATAGTTAGCTCCGCAAATAGATTTTATCATAAGCCTGTCCGACTCATTTAAAACAATTTGAGAAAGGTAGTGAGGAACCAACGGCAAATTAAATTTCAATGCATAAATCCAATACTCCCTTGAAAAATACTTTTTTCCTTTTTTAAGTATTGATATGAATATAGGAACGAATATAACAAGACCGCTTATAACCACTGAAAAAGCTCGTGCTTCAACTTGTTTGTTTTCATCTGCATTCAAAACCGAAAGAACAGAAATCAACTGAGAAAACAAAACATACGCAAGTGTAAGAATCACTAATTTTTTATATCGAAAATTTACTCGTTCTTTATTAGACCAAAAATGAAAAATTTCCGTTATCCATATTTCTACAAACATAACAGTTATAAGAAACACAGATAAATCCGTAACCCTGTGCACTAAATCAAAGCACAAAAAAATCACAGCAAAAACGAGAGATATGCACACCGTTGACAGCATAGACATCGAAGACGAGAAGCCTTCTTCGTCCCCCTCGTTTTTTACCAAACCTCTTGTATAAACACCTGCAGAAAGTTTTAAAGAAGCGATAACCGCAAAAATATTCATCCAAGCGACATAGGAACTGTATTGACCATAAGCTTCTTCAGACATTATCCTGGTGAAAACAGGTGTTGTAAGCAAAGATATTCCCTTTTGAAGAAATCCGCAGATTACAAACCATAGCGAAGCTTTTGCCGGAGAAGGCATGGTTTTATATCTAATCAGCAACTTTTTCATGCAAGTCACCACTCTGCTTCAATAAAATAATCCATCTGGTATTGCTGTTGTTCTTTAGTCGGAAGTTTCATATAATCGTTAAATATAACCTTTAAATATTCATCTAATTTTTCCGGTGCATAATACTTTCTGCCGTCAAAATCAACCAAAGTCGGATTCCCGTAAATTTCTTTTGACATACACTGCTTTTTGTAACTGTAATGGCTTGCCATAGAACACCAACAGCTATTTTTGTCTATCTCATCAATGTATTTTTTCATACAATCATCAAGTCTTTTATTTAAATGTTTCATAGGCACAAATATGTACGGCACCGAAACAATCTTTTTAACAAGTCTTACAAGTGTTGAATTTTCAGAATACATTATCGCTTTTTTTCTTGTTTTTGCGTTTCTTATTGCTGTTATTCTCTTTGCTTGTTTTAACCTGCTTTTTTCATCTTCTGGAGCAACATCTAACGGGAAAATATCCACAAAAATCCCGTATCTTTTCAACTTTGGGTTCAAATAATCGTTTTTCTGTATAAGTTTACTTTTTTTCAGCGCAACCAAAGCATGCGGGGGAAAATAATCATCTTCGTTCTTGTAACTATAGCATTTTAATTCCGAGGGAAGGACCTTTTCGCAAAGGCTTAGAAATCGTTCGTAATCAATTCTCGGCATCGCAATGTCTATATCAATATCCCACGGAATAAAACCTCCATGTCTTACTGCGCCAAGAGCTGTACCCCCAATAATGTAATAGTTTATTCTTTCTTTTACACAAAAATCATGAATAATATCCATTATTTCCATTTGCTTTTTTTGAACCTGCCTCAACAATTCGGGTCTCATTTTTTATTCTCCTTACATATGTACGATAATAAATTTCTATGTATAAGATTGCATTAAATATAGGTTTATATGTAACAAGCGACAAAGACATACTCATAACAACAAAACCAACCAAAACTGCCAACATAAACGAATTCTTGCTTTTCCAAGCCTTTTTAAACGCTAAAATAAAAATCGCAATATATACAGAAAGTCCTATAACACCTGTTCCTACTAAGATATCAATATATGCATTGTGCGCCACATGGTCATCAAACGTATTGTAATAAGCTGACGTTCCTATGCCGTGACCAAATAATATTGAAATGAATTTATCATTAAAGAATCTGCCAAGCAAGGCTGCCCATATCTCGCTTCTTGTAGAGGTTCCCTCTTCCTGAATAAACTCGGCAGAAAACCGCTCCGCAACATCCGGTGGCAGCAAAGAGAGAAGATAATCAAACAAGCACAAACATATCATTGAAACAATAGCTACAATAATAATATATTTAAGTTTTTTCTTAGTTTGGATGGCATTTAACACTATCAAAAACAAAAACATTGAAATCTCCGCTAACAGAGCTCCTCTTGATCCCGTCATAAGAGTAAAATATATAGCAGCTATGCAAAAAGCAGCATTTAACAGCTTGTATTTTCCGAAAGTCACCACATTGTAAGCCGAAAAACCAAAAGCAAATAAAATATATCCATTAAGGTAATTCGGGTCAGTTGCATCGGCCAATATAGAAATAGTCATTCTGCCGCCATCAGAAAAGTCCGAAAACACAAAAGTTGCTATAAGAACAAGTGCACTGCCAATCAGCAATGACCACTTTAACATTTCAACTTCAGCTTGTGTACACAAAACCAAGCTGCACAACATAATAAGAGCAAAATTAAGCGCTATTGAAATAAAAATCGACAAACTTGCGGACAAATTTATTGAATGAATCAAAGTTCCAAAACACATATATAAATAAAGCGCTTCAAAAAAAAACGATTTATCCAAAACGATTGCTGTTTTTCTCAATGTTATTAAAGCACAAACAATCAACACTACAGCATAATATTTAAGTAAAGTTCCTGCCGCACCTATTTTAAATACATCAAACACCATCGCAGAAAAATATACGGCCAACAATAATGAAAACACCGATTTTTTGTGCCTGATAAATAAAATGCTATTTGTATAAATGCTCATATTCTTCTCCCATGGTTTTTGCAGAAAAATAACGTGCTTTATTACGAGCTTCTTTTGCACAGGTTTTTCGTAATTCTTCATCCGTTATCATTTTTTTGATTTTTTCAGCAATGCTATGAGCGTTCGGCTCACACAAGAGACCTTCTTTGTCATCAGATATCATATCGGGGATTCCGCCTACCCTACTTGCGACTATAGGCAATCCACTACCCATTGCCTCGATAAGAGTCATCGGTATTCCTTCGTAAATTGACGGTAAAACAAATATGTCTGCTTGTTGAAAATAAGGAAAAACATTGTCTTTTAACCCTAAAATCTCAATGTAGTTTTCCGCCTTGCAGTCTGCGATATGTTTTTCAATATCGCTTTTCAGTTCTCCATCGCCTACCAATTGTAAAACAATACCGTTAAACATTTTTTTCAACTCACAAACCGCGTTTATAAGTTCCATATGATTTTTAACCATTGCAAATCTGCCAACATGCAATAGGGCAATTCGATTACTGTCAATACTGTAATCTTCCTTAATCAAACACTTATCCAGCGGAACCCCGTTATAAACCACTGGGATGTTTTGTGAATCAATTTTATATTCTTCAACAACCGTTTCTCTTATCTTTTCACTAAGAGCAACCGGAATGAGACCACAGTGTTTGAAGAAAAATTTGTTCAAAATCCTTGCAAATTTACCATTTTCTTTTGATGCTATACTATGAATAGTATGCACTCTGCGTTTTACACCCGCAAGTATTGCAGCCGGAACAGCATACTGAGCACAATACCTGTGCGTATGAATAGCATCTACCTTTTCTTCCTTGAAAATCTTTTTCATTTTCAAAATCATAGAAAAATCCAATCCCGGTTTTTTGCCAAGATATCGAACATCTACACCTGCATTTTCAAGGCGCTGAGTTATTGCAGAATGATAATCATACATACTGATAACAATAACTTTATGACCAAGTTTGATTAACTCATATGTCAAATTTTCACACATTATTTCTGCACCGGCAAGTCCGAATTCCGGCATAACCTGAACAATTTTCATAGCGTGACCTCACTCAAAAACTTTCTGTAACGCTTTTTTGATGAATGCTATTTTGGGGTTCCAAAAGCTTTTTTGATATTTATCCCATTTTACTGCAAAATCTTTATAAATTTCGTCGCCGAACAACTCATACATCGCTTCAAGCTGTGCGATGTGGAGCTTGTGGTAAAAGGGACTGCATATGCGCTTTCCATCTTCATATTTGCTCCAATATTTCATATCGAAATCAGAAAGCTTTTTCTTCAAAGAAACGAGAGTCTTTTCAAGCATTTGCTTTGCTTCTTCATCGCTGAAATACTTGCAATAATCATAAAGTCCCCACAAAGAAAAAATCCAGCCGTTCAATATAACGGGATTGTTGGTAGCTTCATAAAGAAGGATGCCGCCATCCTCGGTATATTCCGCAGTTCCGCCATCACAAAGCGGCTTTAACATAAACTCCTTTGCCTTTTGAGCGGCATCTGAATAACGGCTGTCGCCGGTTAAAATATGAGCCCTGATAAGCAGTGATATTCCTTCACCCTGCGCCATAGAGGAACACGGATGTTCCTTGCTTTTATATTCAAAAGTTATCCAGCTTCCGTCTTCCTGCTGATTATTCAAAGCCCATTCAGAACAGGCGAGGACTTTGTTCCTGCAGGCATCCTCACGGGTTTTCAAAAACAAATCATAAGCCGCAAGTCCGTACTGAAACACACCGATAGAAAAATATATTTCGCTTCCCGTATCAACACGGTACATAGGAACAAGTATATCAGGGTTATCCTTCGTTACCTTCTCGGTAAGGTCATTATAATAACCTGCAACTTCTTCTTTTGAAAAACAGGTGCCTATTCCCTGATTGACGTGAGAAACACTCTGCCCGGTAAGCATTTTATACCATTTTTTGATTTTATATAACGATATGCCCATCAGCAAAATCCTCTGTATTATTCAAAATTTTCAACCATTATCCTGGTTGCTTTTTCAGGAGTATAGTTTTTCGCTTTATTTATGCAGGTCTTTTTCATATCAAGAAGAATCCGGGGATTCTTTGCCGCGTTCAAAAGAATTTCCTCAAAATGCTTTTCGTTGTTAAACCCATAGCCGACTCCGGTTTCACCCTCATCAACCACGTCCGAGTAGCTTTCCCATTGAGCGGAAATTACGGGTATTCCCGCAGAATAAGCATCTATAATCGTGCCCGGAATACCTTCGGTATAAAAACGGGTAGGAAAGATAAGCGCAAAATAGTTTTTAAGCACCTCAACGCTCTTATCTGAATCAATGCATCCGAGATAACGGATATATTCGGGAAAGGTATTTTTCAGATTTTCAAACCACTGTGTCTGCTGGGCATCAACCTGACCGTATATATCAAGAGAAAAAGCCGTATGTCCGAGTTTTTCATTTACTTGCTTTATTACCGTTGCCGCAGTTTCAATTCCTTTTTCTTTCATCACTCTTGAAAAAGTGCAGAGCCTGTACGGCGCACCTTCAGGATAAACCAAATCGCTTTCCTCAAGCACGGTGAGTTTTTTACAATTCGGCATTACGTAAACGTTTGAAAAGCCTTGCGCTTCCAGCGCCGATTTCATTGTATTGGTTTCTGCATATATACCGTCAAAAAGCCTCAGGGATTTTGCAAGGAATTCTCTTTGCGGCAAAAACTTGGGAAGCCATCCGCCTATAACTGCATAATGCAATTTTCTGCCCTTAAACAATCTTCTGAGCAAGCACAACAGAGGCGCATATACACGAAGTCCGTTTTGTGCGGGAAGAATCAACACGTTTTTGCTGTTTTTTAATGCCGAAAGCACCTGAAGCGGAGCCTTCAGAAGCGTTTTCCAGCCGCCGTGTGTATCAATTTTCAGTACGTTTTCTTTGCCGAACTGATTCTGCAATTCCTCTGTTATGATTTTGGTTTTGACAGTTTGTCCGTTAAGAAGATTCTCGCCCTCACCAAAATGACCCAGAATACTTATCTTGGCCTGCACAAACTCACCCTTTTACATACATAATCTTTTTTAAAGCTCCGAAGAACAAATTCCTTACCGTTAACACTGCTGACGAAACCGGATTCTTATGCTCAGCTATGCGGTATAACCTGTAATGCCACTTAATCAGCTTGGTATATCCGTGGTTACTGATTGAGCCGCTTCTTTTCCTGTATTTTGCAAGCGTTTCGTCAAGCAAATAACAATCAGCCTTTTTGCACACTTTAAGCCACATAGCATAATCGTTATTCTTTCTTATACTTTCAATCTGTATAAGCCCTACTGCCTCGGCATCATACATTACGGTAAGACATCCCATCCAGCAATAGTTATACATTCCGCTCTTCGTGATGCGTTTCGGACCCGTTACCGTTTTTCCGTTCGGCTCGGAATTTTCATCAATCTCCGTATAAGCCGTATAGGAAAAGTGATAGCCGTTATCTTTCATAAATGCAATCTGCTTTTCGAGTTTATCAGACGCCCACAAATCGTCACTGTCAAGAAAAGCAATCCACTTGCCTTTCGCTTCTCTTAACGCTCTGTTTCTCGACTCGGCAGCACCGCTGTTTTTGTTGTTTTTTATGTACTTTATCCTTGAGTCTCCTGAAAACTGCGCCACAACGTCATCTGTGTTATCCGTTGAACAGTCGTCAACAATGATGAGTTCCCAATTTGTATACGACTGTGCAAGCACCGAATCAACCGTTTCTTTGATAAAACGTGCGGTGTTGTAAGAGGGCATTATTATTGATACCAGTTCGCTCATAAAATCTCCTCAGAACGGATTCTTATTCTCCCGTTTTTTCGATTATCCTGCACGGAACTCCGACAGCGGTTGCTCCGTCCGGAATATTTTTATTAACCAGAGTGCACGCACCTATAACGGCATTTTCGCCTATTGTTACACCGTTCTTTCCCGATATAACATTGGCACGCATACCGATATACGCACCCTTTTTTATTGTAATGGGTGTGTGCTGCTGATTCCTTCCGTGGCAGGCAAAGAACACACCGTACGAAATAATGCAATCATCTTCAACGGTAAACATCTGCGGTTCCAGATCATCCAGATAGCAACGCATACCGATAAAAACGTTTTTTCCGATATTGTAACCGCATAAACGGTAAAAGAATATACGCCATCCATTGAGAACCATATGCGGAATTATTTTTGCGCTCATCCATTTGCGTAAAAACGCTTTGACTTTTTGCCAAAAGGTTTTTTTCATATTTTGTACTTCCCTCTCCGAAGATTAGACATTCAACAATTCTTTTGCTTCTGCCTGCTTTTTATCGTATGTATCTCTGTCAACCTTACCCTGAGTTATAAGCCAGTCACCGAAATCCATATCGGAAACTGTTCCCTCGCGTACAGTGTCACTTCTTTTAAGAACCTTACCGACTGTTCCGAGAATGATTTTAATATCTCCGATAAAGGTGATGCCTTTATCGATATATTCAAGATCATATTCAAACTTCTGTTCCCAGGTTATGTTATTGCGTCCGTTAATCTGAGCAAGGCCGGTAAGTCCGGGACGGACGTTATGCCTTCTGCGCTGTTCCTCGGTCATAAACGTCATATCACGCACCAACTGAGGTCTCGGCCCTACCACAGACATATCTCCGATTAATATGTTAATAAGCTCAGGGAGTTCATCAAGAGACGAGGAACGCAGAAAAGCACCGTATTTATTAAGCCTTTGTTCATCGGGAAGAAGATTTCCGTTTTTATCTTTGGCATTGCTCATTGTACGGAATTTAATGAGTTTGAAAATCTTTTCTTCACCGTTTCGGTCCTTTTTGCCCGGACGCGGCTGAAAGAAAAACGGATTGCCTTTCATCGCAACGGCACCAACCGCAATCAAAATCAAAAAAACAGGAAGAAGAACTGAAAGTGCCGTTAAAGACAGTATGAAATCAATCAATCTCTTAAAAAACTTTGCGTACATCTTGTTTTCCCCAATCGAAAATTAATCGAAACAGCTTCTTACAATTGCAATAATCTTTTCCTGAGCCTCGGCTGTCATCTTGTTGTCACTCGGCAGACAAAGTCCGCGTTCAAAAATATCCGCACCAACGTCAACTGTATCACCTTGAGCCTGATACAGGCCGCTGCGTGTTACAAACTCGTGCGAACCGTACATAGGCTGCATATGCATAGGCTTCCATACGGGTCTGCCCTCTGCGTTATAACTTGCAAGCTTCTCCAGAATTTCAGTGGGGCAGGATTTGCCCTTATCCGAGACAAACGTTGCGGTTGTATTATTTCTACTTTGTTCGCACATATAATCCTTATCTATTATCATAGCGGACAGCCAATAGTTCGGATTGGTGTCGCCGACAATAGGATTCATCTGAACAGGTAAGCCCCTGAAGCCCTCGCAATATCTTTCATAGATAGCCTTCTTTTGCGCAATGTGCTCCTCAAGGTGAATGTACTGACCTCGGATAACACCGGCAACTACGTTGCTCATACGGTAGTTGTATCCGACTTCCTCGTGCTGATACCATGGAGCGTTTTCCCTTGCCTGAGTTGACCATTTGCGTGTTTGGCTTGCAACTTCGGGGTCGTTTGTCAAAAGACATCCACCTGCAGAACCCGTAATAATCTTATTACCGTTGTAGCTGACAGCAGAATAATCACCAAACGAACCGCACTGCTTGCCGAAAAGCGTTGCGCCCATTGCTTCAGCGGCATCTTCAATAAGAAGCGCACCGTGTTTTTCACATATACTTTTTATTAAATCAATCCTTCCGGGAAAGCCGTAGAGCTCAGCGCACACAACCAGCTTTACCTCAGGATAAAGTTCAAATGCTTTTTCAAGAGCTGCGGGATCCATATTCCAGGACTCAGCTTCCGTATCAATAAACACGGGAATTCCACCCTCATAAACAACGGGATTAAGGGTTGCGCTGAAAGTCATATCAGAGCAGAAAACACGCTTTCCCTCCAAAGCACCGTGGCTTATGGCAGGCTTACCGTAAAGCTTCTCACCTGCAGATTTTACGCAGAGGTGAAGCGCCGCAGTACAGCTGGAGAGACCTACCGCATATTTCATTTCTGCTTTTTCCGCGGCAATTCTTTCTACCTCGTTGATATTTTCACCGACGGTGCTCATCCAGTTTGTGTCGTACGCTTTTTTCACGTAATCCATTTCTTCCCCGTGCATCGTGGGAGAAGAGAGCCATATTTTATTTTCAAATTTATCAAAATCCATAAATATACTTCCTCTGTTTACCTCTTTTTGACAGTTAATAAAGAACGCACTTTTCTTATAACAGTACGCACAGGGCGGGTAACGGACCACAAAGCGTTCCACAACTTCACCCTTTTACTGTCGCAGGTAAACATTTTTTTATTGCGTTCAAATTTTTTAACACAGGCGATCACCTGTGTTTTTTTAACCTGCTCTGCCCAACTAAGGGCATCTCCGTTCATTATCAGTACGTCGTTTCTGATTTTAATTACCCTGTGAAGCACGGGCTTGCCGTTTTCACGTTCAAAAAGGAGTATGTCGCCTTTTTTTATCTGCTCAACATCACACTCATCAAGCCACACAATGTCTCTTTGCGGCTTTAAAAGCGGCATCATACTTGAGCCCGTGACAGTAAGTGGAACCGTCGCATTACTTTTTAAGGCCTCTTTTATGTAACGTATTCCCTTTTTTGTGTCTGTTTCATAATAATTCAAATCATTCACCCAACACAACTTTTTTGGTCATATTAACGGCTTCCTCATCGGGTCTGCATTCAAGCAGGAACACGGGAATTTCCGACAAAAACAAATCCAGAGTTTCCAACGCTTCCGC
Organism: Acutalibacteraceae bacterium; assembly: GCA_045592385.1. Taxonomy (GTDB): domain Bacteria; phylum Bacillota; class Clostridia; order Oscillospirales; family Acutalibacteraceae; genus CAG-177. Next base: position 46,425 of record JAZNUP010000032.1, on the reverse strand, counting down.
CATACACTTTTCATCCCAGAAAGGAAGAAACACGTGAGGAACAAGGAACTCAAGAAGCTCTGCAGGCTGTAAAGCTCTGATGCTGTTTGTGTTGCTTTGTCTTAACGCCACTATCGCTTTAACGGGTACGTTTCTGTTAATGCAATAAGGCGAAGAGCCCCTCCACGGAGAAGCAAAAGCATAAAAACCGTTTTCTGTTCTTTTTGCAAAAATTTTGTCACCGTTGATTATTTCTGCCCCGGTGTATTTTTGCCAAAGCTCAGCCTGAGTGGTTTTACCTATCCCTGACGGTCCGACAAAAACTATGCCGTTACCCTTGTAATCCACCGTTGAACTGTGGAGGAAAAGTGTACGGTTGCGGCATAAAACGGAATAAACCGCCGCTATTATCAACTCGTCGCTGATTTCCTGATTACCGTCTGCGCAGATATAAGACTCAGTCCAATCCGTATTGGAAAACAGAACACAGGACGGCTTACTCTTTGAACGCATAAAATGGGCAAAATCCTTGGAAAGATATTCCACCCCGAATGAGCCCGACCCGATTTCACCGAAATCACCTGCAGTTATTTCAGCACAAAAATCCTTCCCCGCAGTTTCAAAAAGCTTGTATTTTTCATCAGCGTGACTGAAATTGATTTTAAAGCAACTGTCCGAAATTGAATATATACTCATAATCCCAAGCTCAGGCATCCCCAAAGCTCGGCCATACCGTAGCTTTGAAGCTGTGCATAATACTCGGCAAAGGTAGCTTCAAAACCAAGATTGCATATCGCTCCGGGAGTATTGGTGTAAAGACCGCGGCACGGATTATCGTTTTGAGTAAATGAAATGATAAACAATCCCGAAACCGCGTCTTCACCCTGTGTAACGGAGTCTGCAATGTTTTCGTCAAGCTTCAAAACAAAAAGCTTTGACTCGGGAACCACATAAGTTTTTTTCATTCTCGTTCCTCCTTGGCTAATTTATTGTATGCTTCATAAAGCTTTTTTGCTGTTTCACAAAGAAATGCATCAACCTTTTCTGCACTTCCGCTCTCTGCGCAGAGCAACCCCGGGCACCTCTGGCAAAAAACAGCATACTCGCATTTTTTGCACTCAGCAGGGCTGGAAATTGCATTGAGTTTTATATTAAGTTCTTTCCACGCACTTTCAAGTCCGTCTTTAAATGAGGAATAAGGAGCGTTCATAAACGAACAAAGCTGAACGTTTCCGTTCCACGTAATCCACACCGATGTTCTGTAACCCGAACACCAGGCAAACGGCGTTTTAAGCGGAGGAAATTTATTTCTTTCAAGATTCTCAATAGTCATACCGTTGATAAATTCATCAAACCTGAATCTTGATTTTTCGGCAGTGTTGATTGCTCCCCTTGCCGACTTGACAACGGTAACCGTATGAGTGAAAGGAACCTTCCATTCTTCCTTTGCAAACTGATAAATCTCCCGTAAATCATCTGCATTGTCACGGACAATCGTTGCGGTAACCGCCAGAGGAATTCCTTCCCCCTTGATTAATCTTACCGCTTTTTTAAACCTTGTGAATCCGTCGGAAACACCGCAGATTTTACGGTACGTTTCATCACTCGAACCGTAGACCGAAAGTTTTATCATATAAGGCATTCCGTATTCACGGAATTTTTCTATCACCGTTTCGTCAATCAGATATCCGTTTGAAAGTATGGAAATCAGAAAGCCCATTTTATTGAGCTGTGAATATATCTGCCAGAAATCAGGTCTGGTGAAAGGCTCGCCGCCTGTAATGGCTATACTGAGCGTCCCCATCTCTTTGGCTTGCCTTGCAAGCTCAATCCATTCATCAGCTGAAAGCATTTTCCCCTGATTTTTCATTTGCTCTGCGCTGAGACGAACATAGCACATTACACATGAAAAATTACAAAGAGGAGTCAGCTCAAACGTTGCCGACAAAGGTATGCAATTCTTGAAAGCATACTTTTTGAGCTCTGACGGCAGTTGTTCATTTAAAGATATTTCGCAGGCACCCATTTATTGCAAAGCTCCTTGTTCGGTAAGATTATCAATAAATCTTTGCGTATCTTTCTCTGCTGTTTCTCTGTCAATTTCATATTCCTCAAGCAAAGCGTTTATGAGGGTTTCTTTATCTGCTCCGTCAGAAAGCAGCTTCCAGAGCAATTCGCCGCTTTCGCTCAAAGCTATCATTCCGTGAATTTCACTTGTAAGCCTGCCTACGGGAACAGCCATAACCTGAGGCCCGATTTTCCTCAAAATAAAGCCTTCTTTTATTTTATAAATCATCAGGCTCACTCCTTTTCACTGTTTTTTACAACGTCAATTGTTCCGTCTTCGTTAATCTGATAAATCTTTGTGCAATATTCAAGCATACTCGGACGGTGCGTTGTTATGATACATATTCTGTCAGGTGACGTATTCATTATGTTATACAGAACTCTTTTTTCCGTTTCCGAATCAAGTGCGGAAGTTGCCTCATCCATTAAAAGCACGGGGGAATTGCGCAAGAGCGCTCTTGCTATTGCAATTCGCTGAGCCTGTCCCTGTGAAAAATTATTGCCGCGTTCACCGACGCTTGAATACATTCCGTCAGGCAATGCGCAAACAAAATCCCACGCATCTGCCGTCTTCAAAGCTTCTTCAATATCTTTATCGGCAGCATCGGGATTTACGCTTCTGAGGTTTTCGGCAATCGAGCCCGAAACAATATCGTTACTCTGCGGCACATAGGAGCAAAGCCTGCGCGTGCTGCAAGAAGCGAGTACCTCTTCCCCTGCACAGGAGAAGCTTACTTTTCCCGCTGACGGAGCTACCAGGCCAAGCAATAATCTGAGAACAGTTGTTTTTCCTTCGCCGGATGGGCCGACAAACGCAACCGTTTCGCCTGATTGCATACAAAAATCTGCATTATGAAGAACGTCCTGCTCCGCTTTTCTATACCTGAACGAAACGTCAGAGCCGCATATTTTCAATTTATTCTTATTCAGATCTGAAATAATCTGAGTTACTGCCTGTCTGTCATTATCGGTTTCCTTCTGAAGCTCGGAAAGCTCCTTTATTCTTCCGGCGGAGGTTGCAATGGAAACCGCCGAGGGCGCCAGACCTACAACTGCAGAAAACGACGAGGTGAGAATACCTGAAAGCTGAATAAACATCGTCATTGTGCCGTAGGTAATATCACCGTTCCAGAGGCGCCATACGCCCCAGCCGTAGCACGAATACGAGACGGCAAGTCCGACAAACGAAAGGCACATCGTCATAATAACGGAAAACTTATCGTGATTAAGCTTAAGCTCTCTGTGCTTTTCTATGAGCTCTTTGAATTTTTTGGCGCAGTCCCCTGCAAGACCGAACGCCTTAACCATCTGAAGATTCTGAAGCGTTTCTTCACCGTAAGAAATTATCTCTCCGTTTGTTTTTCGGCTTTCCTTGTTGTACGCTCTGATTTTTTTCATCATATACTTGGAAGTCAGAAAAACAAGGGGCGAGCCTATAAGTGCAAGCACTGCCATAGTCGGGTCGTAATACAAAACTATTCCCAAAGCCCCGACAAACTGCATCCCTTTTGTAAAAACACTCGGCAAAAAATTGATAATGCCCGCAGAAACCGCACCCACATCGCCTTCAAGACGGTTAATCAACTCTCCAGAATGGAATGCACTTATATCTTCCCAGTTTGCCGCCGTAAGGCAATCAAAGAAATATGAACGCATCTGAGCGTTGATTCTTGTTCCGACTCTTGAAGAAATGCGGGAAGTTATTGCAGTAATAACAATCTGGCTTACTGCAAGACCGATTGTAACCGAAGCGGCAATACCGACGGTATCACTGTTGTGGGAAACAACGGCATCAACAAGAAATTTAGCGGCAACGCTTGTTCCCAGCCCCATAAGAGTTCCGAAAACACCTATAAAGGTATGAAGCAATATTTCAAACCAATATTTCTTCATAAACCGCGAAAGCCACTTCCATTCCTGAAGCACTTCAATCAAAATTTTGCCTGTTTTCTTTTTCATCAGCGTTTTTCTTTCTTACTATGTTTTTTTGATTCGCCGTAACCGTAGCCATATCTGCCGTAACCGTAGCCATATCTGCCGTAGCCGTATCCGTATCTGCCGTAGCCATAACCGTACCTTCCGTAACCGTATTTACCGTAACGGCCACCGTATTTATAGTTATTGCCGTAGCTGCTCCAGCCGGAGGACACACTGTTAAGCACGCATCCGATAACTTTTACATCAGCGGAAAGCAGACTTTCAATAGAACGCTGAATACGGGTGATTCGTACATTGTCCTGTTTGATGACGAGTATAGCCGCATCCGACACCTCGGCGATAACCGCAGGGTCAGAGGTAAGACCGCACGGAGGACTGTCGATTATGATGTAGTCGTAATACTCTTTGAATTTATCGAAGGTTTTGATAAGGAACGAAGCGTTGATAACCTTCCACATCTCGCTTTCAATGAATTTGAAAGTAAGCAGGTCTACACCCAAAGATTCAACCTTTTCAATTTTAAGCTCATCGTTTTCATCAATAAGCTTTCTCTCGTTATTCTCAATAAGATTAAGAACTGAAGGATTTCTGAGGTCTCCCTCAACAAGAAGAACCTTTTTATCCACTTTGGAAATTGATGAAGCAAGGTTACAGGTAACCGTTGTTTTGCCTTCGCCGGGTGCCGCACTCGAAACCATAATGATTTTGTATTTACCGTCCGTCGCCTGAATAACGGAGTTTCTCATTGCACGCACAGATTCGAGGAAACCCTCGCCTACCTGCGAGTTGTTAATCAACAGCGAACGGTCAATTACCTGGTTATGCTTTTTGAAAACAACACTCGGCAGCACGCCAAGGCAACGTCTGTTAAGCTTTTCGCGGATATCCTGCTTTGTTCTTATCGTGTTGCGGAATATTGCATAAACAACAATCCACGCCAGACCAATCAGGAATCCGAACGCCGCACCAAAGACCACGTTTTCAATATAACTGCCCTTGTTTGACGGCTCCTCAGGCATAACCGGCTCCGATATCATATTAAGCAACGTACTGCCTACAACGTATTCCGCAACTACAGGATAGTTTTCTATCGCAGAAATAAGGGTATCGTAAGTCGCCTTTGCATCTCTGCCAACCGCAGTCATAGTAAACATATTGGTGTCTCTTACCGAAGAGGCACTTATGGTGGCAGGAAGACTCTTTACGCCGAGGTCGTCACAAATCGTATCCTGAAGCAGATTACTTTCGAGGATGAACGGGAAAGTCTCGGAAAGCTGAGCTGCCGTCGTTCTGTTGTAATAGAACGAATAGGAGGATACAGCATCACCGTTGGCATTTACATCCTGAGTCTGAACGGTAAACGTTGCCGAAACCGTATACGAAGGTGTAAACGTAACATAACTCTCAATAAATATCAGCAAACCGAAAACTATCGGCAGTACCAGACAAAGCCACCAGAATTTCATTGCACCGCGCCATAAGTCGCTTATATATAACTCAACGTGTGCCTCATCTTCAACTTGCGTTGTCTGATTATTTTTGATTTTTGAATCTGTGTTTTTCATAAACGCATCATCCATTCGGATTTTTATTTGTTTTCACTGTCTGTATCTGTCATACCGTGTGAAGCGGAATAGGCGGAAACGTATTTTGAATATCCTCCGTATGAGCCGCTGTAACGGCCGCCGGAAACACCCGTTTCATCCGTGCCCAACTGACCGAAGAGCGAGAATTCATCAAATACATCGTTGAGAATGCATCCTGCAAACTGCTTATTGTCAGCAAGCATCATAACAGCATCGTTTATATCGGCAGTCTGAACATAGTCTGTACGTACAACAAGAATGGATTTATCGCATATTCTTGCAAGCGACGTAACCTCGGCTGCTGCCGAAAGGGGAGATGTATCAATAATTACATAATCAAAATCTTCTCTGAGTTTTGCAATGAAATCCTTTACGTATACGGAGTTGATCCAGTTAACGTAATCGGAATATCTTCTGGTATTAACCGCAAGGTAAAGCCTTGTGCTCTTATATTGCTTGAGTTTAAACTTTGAAACATCACGGTTTTCAGAAATAAAGATACCGATATCGTCCTCTTCTTCGCTTTCAATCTTCAGATAATTCTTAATTGCAGGCTTCATAAAGTCCATATCAACAAGGGCAACCTTTTTTCCTCTGCCCGCAAGAGCAAGAGCGGTGTTTATTGCCACCGTGGATTTACCCTCGTTTTCAGCTACGCTCGTAATGAGGAAAACTTTATCTCCGTTGTTACGGTTAAGATATTCAAACTTTGATGCAATTTTCTGATAACTTTCAGAAAACCTGAAGCTTACAAAAGCGTTATCAATAATCAGCTTGCTCTTTTTACGGTTAAGCATATCCTTCAACGTGTAATAACTGCGTTCGTGAACAACCGTACCTATGAGCTTGGAGCCGATTTTATCCGTATACGCCGATTCGCTCTTAACCGTATCCCTGAGAACTGAAATAATCGCAATGGCAAGAGCTGTAATCATAACAAATCCTGCAACAGCTGCGGTTTTAAATGCTGAGGGCATGGAATTTGAAGGTCCCTTAGGCACCTCAGGTGCACGCATAATGTCAAGAACTGCATTTGCGAATATCGTATCGGATATTTCGGGATACACCGCAAGAATTGCTTTAAGTTCATTATATGCAAGCTCAGGGTCGTCCGCACTCACCTTCAAAGTGATGATATTCGTATTGGTTAAAACGTAAGCTCTAAGAGTTCCCGTAAAACGTTCATTCCCCAGATATTCAGCCGCCATTTCTTTCATTGAAGGCTGAACGAAAACTTCTGAAAAAATTGTCGCCATTTCGCTTGATGCGCCGAGATTGGTGTACGTTTGGTACGTGCCTGTTTTAACGTTTACTATGAGAGTTGCCGTGCTTGTGTAAACAGGTTTATATACAATCTTTCCTGCAACAAACACCGCAATCAGACCAATAATCGCCGCAAGAATGACCAGCCAGGCATTCTGAATCAAATCACGCACCAGACTGTGCCACTCGAAATTCAGCTTTTTATTGCCTTTATATTCATCCATAAAATTATCCTTCTTCCACGAAAATCGTTAAAATGGAATGACCTTCTCTGTTTTTACTGTCGTAAACATAATAATGTGCTTCATATTTACCAACCTTGTTGGGATCGTAGTTTGTATCTATGATAACGTTTTGCATCTGCTGTCCGAATTTATCCTTAACAGACTTGATGTTTTTCGTCAAATCGTATTCTTGGCCGACTTTAAGATGAACAAGGTATTCCTTAAGCTGAATCTCGGGAGCTGCTACGTTTTGCTGCTCAACGTAAACGGGCAAATCCATATAAATGGTGTCACCCATACTGTTGGTGGCTTTAACTGAAATTTTGAATACGCCGACCTTATTTGTTTCATAGTCGGTTGCCGTTATGATAACTCTGTCGCTTATATCGCCGTCAATGCAATCGTAGGCACCGATAGCAGAAGAAAGATTTATTTCTTCACCCAACGCGAAAACAAGAGTTTTGTTCACCACGAAATAAGGAGGAGTGTAATCTTTATACCTGATTTTTCTCCTTGCTGTTGCAACGTGATTGTCATCATCGCACACGGCATAGGTAACAACGGCTACACCTTTTTCGGTAAACTTGGAAATGGACTCAATCATAATTCTTGAGGTCAGGTCACCGTCTTTTTCGTCGTATGCAGTTACACCTTTAAGCATTTCTTTTTCATCTGCGGCGAGACTGACATCAAGAATCTCACTGTCCACCGTCAGTTTAGGAACGGTTTTATCCTCGCTGATTTCAATGATATAAAACACAGCAAAGAGGCAAAGAGAAAGAGCGAAAGCAGCGATTACTATTCTTTGAAGAATTTTCAAAACAAATGCCTCCTTTATCAATATCTGTACACGGGTTTATCGTTGATTATGTTATACGGATTTTCTTTGAGCAAGTAATCCGCATAATCCACCGAGTATTCCATACTTATCGCTTCGTGAACATCGGTAAGATTAGGTGTTCTTCTGTACGGACTGTGCGCATCGCTTGCAACAAAATCCGCAGAATGGTTTGCAAGTATGTTGTGCGCCGCCAGCATAATGGTTTTTCCGAATCTGCCTTTCAGACTTCCTTTATTCACCTGAATAAGGCAACCGATATCTTTGATATTGCCAATAGCTTCTTCATTTTCAACCACAAACTCATATCTTTCAGGATGAGCAACTATGGGTTTATATCCCTCAGCAACAAGTGCGGCAAGTTTTTTGTAAGCATAATACTCTTTTTCAAACGGATACAGTTCAACCAAAACATATCGGGAATTATTCAGGGTTATGAGTTCTTTATTTTTAAGCTGCCGCGTAAATTCCCCTGTCAGGAAAATTTCCTGCCCCCTGTATAACTCAACGGGAATATTTCTTTTACGGGCTTCTTCAACTATGTTATTAAAACAACTTTCAAGCTTTTCGTCCCAGTAATTTGTAAAAGCTTGGGGGATGTTGCAGTGCGGAGTGCAAATTATGCCTTTTGTACGGTTTGAAACCGCAATATTCAACATTTCAACCGTTTCAGACAAACTGTCTGCACCGTCATCCACTCCGGGAATTATATGGCAATGAATGTCGTACATAAACTGACTCCTTAATCACTTTTCTTCAACTGCGAAAGCGGATGCCTTACATTTCCAGGTTCACAAATGCAAGACCGGCAAAGCAATTGAAAAAGTTGTTTCGATTTCAACATAATTATACAGATTAAGTGTATCACACCAACAATATTTGTGTCAATATATTTATCATAATATAATTTATGGTAATTAAAAGAAAAAACGTGTTTTTTATTCCTTGGAATCGCATAATTTTGCATACAAACAACAAGATATGCAAAAGAAAAAATCTGCGCAGAATTCAATCCGCGCAGACCTCTTATCCTGTTCTTTATTCACATAAATCCGAACTGAAAACGGTTGCTTTAACCGTAAATAAATTCGTTTATTCTTGCAGCAGCTTCGTCGATATCAAAAGACACAATCGCCATTCCGTTATAGTACTTATACACGTAGGAATCGCTGTAAGGAACGTGCTGTGACTGCATATTAAGCGCCGAACCGTTTCTTACAATTGACGGAATAACTCCCATAATATCACTGATGGGTATATTTGTTTTTACCAGTTTAAAAGCAAAATCAGCAAGGTCGTACATCTCAGGAATACTTTTTTCCTCAATGATTTTTCTTGCTACAAGCTCAATAACCTTTCTCTGCCTGTCAGTTCTTTTGAAGTCACTGTCGAGCTTTCGTGTTCTCATATAAGTAAGCGCCATGTGACCGTCCATATGGCAAACTCCTGCGCTTACCTCCTTGCGCATAAATCCGTTTTTGTTGTAATGGTCTGCCTCAGCCTGAGTGAGTGTAACATCAATACCGTCAATTTCATTGATAAAATCTTTAACCCCGTTGAAATCCACAACAGCAAAACGCTGGATATCAAGGTCGAAAATCTGATTTATTGTGTTGATCGCAAGACCTACGCCGTCAAAGGAATATGCGGCGTTGATTCTGTTCCATCTGTGACCTTCAATCGGCACGAGAGAATCGCGCAAAACGGAAATCATTTTTACAGAACCCGTTCTTCTGTTGTACGAAACAATGATGATAGCATCGCTTCTGCCGCGTTCCTTTGTTACGTCCCTTGAGTCCGTGCCGAGGATAAGGATATTTTCCACGTTGGGATCTTTCTTCTCAACTTTATATATCGGTGTTTTTCCGTAAACGCTTATGGCATTGGCATTTCTTGCAAAGGAATTTGCATAATTATACTTACTGCCTGACGAACTGTTTTTCCCCGAATTGCTGCCGGTATTATTAACGTCCTTTGCAAGGGTTTCGGGCTCTGTGTAGTCCTTACCCAGCTCATCCTCGCTGATGGTAACGTCCTCCCACTCCGCAGGCTGTGACTCCTTTTCGGGCATAACGTATTCTTCGCTGCGTTCAACTATCTCCGCTTTCTCATAAGCGTTCTTCTGATAGCTGATAACAAGCGGCATAACAGTGCCGAGAACTGCGCCTGCCAGAACGATTATCGGGATGATCAGGCACAGTGTAATTACCGTTTTTTTCTTGGATTTCTTCTTCATATAAAAACACCTTTTTGCAAAAAATGAAACACTTTCAATAATATTTATGTAATTATATCATTTATTATCCCAAAAAACAACCTTTTGTTTTCAATTCCTCTATATTACGCATATATTTAACATTTTTTGTATATTTTGAATTGATTTTTCCGCGCTTGAAGCCGTACCGAAACTGTGATATACTCTAATCATTCAAAGACTTGAAAAGAGGTTTCAGGTATGAAAAAGCTTATTTGCTTTATTCTGATTATTACAACTATGTTTTCGGTTCCTTTTGCTGTTTCGGGTGCCGACGCTTCCACCGACGGCTATGTTACGCTGGCTGAAAAAACGGTTGAAATTACCTCTCCGAGAACACGCAAGCAGGTTGACGGACTCAGGATGTACGTTGACGAAGAAAACCCCTTGTTTATGATAAGGAACTGCCCTGTGTGGGGCGGACCGCAAAAGGGTGAAGCCTTTGCCGAATACGCAATAAAAACTTACTACGCTCTCCCCGAGGACGTCAGGAATTTTGCGGTTATTTATATTGACGAGGGTCCAACTGATATGACCCCTGCAAGGCAGCTTGAATTCTGGGATGAGCTGCTCTCCGTAACCGATACCGCCAACGTTCCCATAGTCTGCCAGTCGGAGTGCTTCTGCACCAACAAAACCCGTGACCCGTTCACTCAGGAGGAGCTTTCCGCAGTATTCAAAGAGCACAAATCCCTTATAGGCTTTGTTCAGGTTGAGCTTTCAACCAACGGCGTTACAAACGAAAAGCTCGCTTACGATGAAGTGAGTGTGGACAACGGCGTTAACAAAAACATTCTTGCAAGAATGAAATCCTGCATAAAAGCTTGTGCCGAAAACGGCGGACTTTTCATCTGGCAGGATATGGAATACATCTACTGGAAAAAGCTCAATTACGTAAACCACATCCTTAAGGACAGAGAGCTTTACGACCTTCTCAAGAGCAACTCCGAAAACGTAATTATTATGGATAAACACAACGGTCACGGCAGGCATTTTGCAAGCCAGGCAAACATTATGGGCTGCTGGCTTGACGGTGTTTGCGGCAACTGGGGCGTGAATCTTGAGAACTTCCTCTGGTATGAAGAGGGCTTCACGGAGTATGATGATATCGGTGTCAAGCCCAACGAACCTGCCGTTGCATACACTGCCAAATATCCCCCTGCACTTTACGGAATTGATATGATTTTCGACCTTGTGGGCGGCGCAACGGTTTATGCTATTGAAGGTGCATTCAGCAGAGGCGGACTCTACCACTTTGTTGACGGAGAAGTTGTTCTGACTCCCACTTTTTACGACGTTCTTTATCCGATTTATCAGCTCGTGCTCAACGGTGCCGTGCCCGATAAAGATCAGGTAAAAGAAAAGATAAAAGTTGCTTACAAAATGACTATTCCGTACTCCTATCCTCTCAGCGGCAACGATGCCCACTTCCTTCAGGGTCTTTACTGCGATTCCTTCACTCTTCTGCAGGAAAAGATTGATATCACTCCTTATTTTGACTGCACAAAGGATTGGGTGCCCTCAACAGGCAGATATTATATAATACCCATTCTTCCGATTTATTCTGACCCCGAAGAGGTTTTGCCTGACAGTTACATTCTCAACGACTTTAAATATTTCCTCAACCTGCTTTTCATCAATCCCATAAAGGAGCGTTTCTTCGATAAACACTATGAAAAAACGTATGAGGGCGACGGTGTGCTGTTTGATATGAACGGTTATATCTACATTTTCAACAGCAACGAAAACAAGACAGTTGACAGTGAGCAGACCGTTACCTACACTCTCCCCGAGAGTGAAACAACAATTAAGGCAACCTTCCCCGCCCACACCTATGCCGTAATAAAGGAAAGCGAAGAAAAGATTGAGATTGATTTGTGCAATCTCAGGCTTGATACGGATGAGGTATGCGCAGGTCTTGAGGATGAAAACAGCTTTATGCACGCCTACGCTATGGGCGGAAAAAGAAGCGACCCCAAGAATTTCAGAGAGTCCGTTATTGAAATTTCAGGCTTTGAAGCTCAGCCCTCAATTCCTGATGCAACCGGCTCAAACGGAGTTAAAGGCAAAGCCGAATGGGATGAAGAAAGCAAGACTCTTACGTTAAACGTAATTTCAAACGGTGAAACAAAAATCACTATTGAATAAAACTGAGAAACCCGCAGGAATCCCTGCGGGTTTCATTATTTAACGGATATTTTTGCAATCTTTTCGCCTGTTTTTACAGTCCTCAATAAAGTATTTATTACTAAATCTGAGTTGCGTTTTATGTGCATATTCAACGATATTTTTCATTGGGGATTGTATATTTTAAAAAAGTATTGTATAATAATAAAAAATTATTGCCGTGCGGAAATTTCCCCGTACGGAGATAAATCAGGAGGTAAATTATGAAGAAAAAATTGGCAGTAGTTCTCTCGCTTATCCTCGTTTTCGCAACTCTCTTTATGACAGCTTGCGGCGATAAGAACGTAGCAGACCCCGACGCTCAGGCAGGCGGCCTTTCATCAATCAACATCAACGTTGGTACAGGCGGCTCAACCGGCACTTATTACGGCTTCTGCAACGTTATCTCCTCTCTTCTCAAAGAGAAAACCGGCGCTCAGCTTATGATTCAGGCATCAGGCGCATCAAAGGCTAACATCCTTGACGTTGAAGACGGTATCGTTGATATGGCTATCGTTCAGAACGACGTTATGGACTATGCTTACAACGGCACTTCCGTCTTTGCAGACGTTGGCGCTATCAAGAGCTTCTCAACGCTCGGCGCAGCTTATGCAGAGGTTTGCCAGATTGTTGCCAAGGCTGATTCCGGTATCAAGACCGTAGCAGACCTCAAGGGCAAGAAGGTTTCCGTTGGTGACAGCGGCAGCGGCGTTGAATTCAATGCTCAGCAGATTCTCGGCGCTTACGATATCACTTTTGAAGATATCGACAAGCAGAACCTCAGCTTCCAGGCATCCGCAGATGCTCTTAAGGACGGCAAGATTGACGCTTTCTTCTGCACAGCAGGTGCTCCCACCGTTGCTATCACTGACCTTTCAACAACAACCGGCATCGTTCTTGTTGAAATTGATGCAGAACATCTTGCAAAGCTTCAGAGCGATTACGGCTTCTATGCTGCTTACAACGTACCCGCAGGCACCTACAACGGCATTGATGCTGACGTTACCACAGTTGCTGTTAAGGCTACATTCATCGTAAGCAACGACCTTGATGAAGAAACCGTATATCAGCTTACAAAGGCTATTTACGAGAATAAGGACGAATATTCACACGAAAAGGCTGCAGAAATGAGCCTTGAATATGCTGTTTCCAGCATTTCTGTTCCCTTCCATCCCGGTGCAGAAAGATATTATAAAGAGGTTGGCGCAATAAGCTGATGAGCCCCAAAGCTTTGGCTCACCGTAAAAAAAAGGTAATCGCAGCAGCCGTTTTAATGTTAATCATTACAGCGGCTGCTGTTTTGATAAGTCCGCTTTTCTCCGAGCAGCTGGTTTTATACAATTCTGATACCGGGGTAAAGTATTTAACCGAAAAAGCTGAGGACGGACTTATGTTTTCCGTGGAATTCGTTCATTCCGTCAACCAGACCCCCGTTAAAGACACTTTCGTTATAAGCGACGGGCAAATCAGAGCCTATTCCACCACCTACCGTTCATTCGGTGCAGGAGTACAGACCGCTCTTGAAGAGGGGCAGACGATGACCTATGACGAAAACGGCAATATGGTTATAACGGGATTCGATATAACCTACGATCCGCTCCGATATATCGTGGGCACGGTTTCAGACCATATTCTTTACATAAACGGTGAAGAAATCAGCCTTCGCGATACGTGCGGCAGAAACGCAAAGGTCGTTTTTGAAATTGTTACTCCTATTGAATTTCTGACGAAAGGATTGTTTGATTAATGTCAGATGTAAACACAAAACCAATCAGCATGGAAGCTGACGAAGAAATCATTGATGTTGACAAAATAATGGCAGATTTCGACAAGGAATCCAACACCCGTCATTTTGGAGGCATCTTCCAGAAGATAATCAAAATAGCTATGGTGCTGTTTTCTCTTTACGTTATGGTCGACGGTTGGTTCGGCACAATGGAAGAAAGACAGAAGATGGCTTGGTTTATCGGCATAATTGTATTTTTTGCATTCATTATCTATCCCGTTCATAAAAAAGAAAAGAAAAGACTCAATCACGTTCCTTTTTATGATTGGATTTTAGCGGCGGTCGGCGCAGGCTCGTTCTTCTATTACGCCATAAACTGCCAGGCAATCGTTGACAGAGCCTCAAGAATCAACGAAATTGATATCGCAGTTGCAATCGTCGGCACTGTTCTGCTTTTTGAAGCTTGCCGCAGAGTTGTAGGCTTGCCTATCGTATGCGTTTCCGCCGCATTCATTGCTTATGCGTTCGTTGTTGTTGACCGCAGTCCGCTGAGAGTTATAATGCACAGACTTTTCTACACAACAGAAGGCATCGCAGGCACTCCCCTTAACGTTTGTGCATCATTTATCGTTCTGTTTATCATTTTCGCATCGTTCCTTGAGCAGTCAGGAATCGGCGCATTCTTCGTTGACCTTGCAAACTCAATCGCAGGTAAGGCAACAGGCGGCCCCGCAAAGGTTGCGGTTATTTCGAGCGCTATGGAAGGTATGTATTCAGGCTCATCCGTTGCAAACACCGTTGGCAGCGGCTCCGTTACAATCCCCACAATGAAGCGCTGCGGTTATAAGCCCGAATTTGCCGCCGCAGTTGAAGCAGCTGCATCAACAGGCGGTCAGATAATGCCTCCCATCATGGGCGCTGCCGCATTCCTTATGACCGAATACACAGGTATGCCTTATTCACAGATAGCTATTGCGGCTATCCTTCCCGCCGTTCTTTACTTCACAGGCATCTTTATGATGATTCACTTTGAAGCAAAGAAGCTCGGCCTCAAGGGTCTTCCCAAGGAATCAATCCCCAACTTCTTCAAGCTAATCATTTCAAAGGGATATCTTCTTTTACCCGTTATCGCACTCGTTGTTGCAATGAACTATTTCTCCCCCGCAAAGGCTGCAATTACTGCAATCCTTGTTGCTATCGGAGTAAAGTTCATAGAAGGTGCAGTAAAATCCATTGTTCACAAGAAGTTCGAGTTTGACTTCTCACTCTATATCCAGTCCCTTGCAAACGGCACAAAGAATGCAATCGGCGTTGCTCTCGCTTGCGCCGTTGCAGGCTGCATCTCCGCAATGGTTCAGCAGACAGGTCTTGCAAACGTCCTGTCATCTCTTGTTCAGTCCGCATCTCAGATACATCCTATTTTTGCGCTGGCACTCACCATGCTTATGTGCATCGTTCTCGGCATGGGTGTTCCGACCACGGCAAACTACGTTATCATGGCATCCATGGTAGCTCCCATCCTTATGCGCAGCCTGAGCATTCCCGTGCTTGCGGCTCACATGTTTGTTTTCTACTTCGGTATCGTTGCCGATATCACTCCCCCTGTTGCTCTTGCAGCTTATGCAGGCTCGGCAATCGCGAAGTCGAATCCCCTCAAGACGGGCGTTACCGCAACACGCCTTGCAATCACGGCATTCATCGTTCCCTACATCTTCGCTTTCAGCCCCGAAATGCTTATTGTAGGCTCTGACAAGCCCTGGTATGAGATAGTTCTTCTTGTTGTAACCGCTCTTTGCGGAATTTACATCATCTCCGCAGGTATGGAAGGCTATATGTACAAGCATATGCCCTGGTGGGAAAGAATCCTCGCTCTTGCTGGCGGACTTTGTATGATTATCCCCGGCATCGCAACCGACCTTGTCGGCCTTGTGCTTATAGCTCTTGTATTTATCCTTCAGAAAATCGGAGCTAAAAAGCAAAACAAAATAACGGCATAACCCACAAACCGCACGGCGGACACATCACGTGTCCGCCGTTTTTTATTTCTGAATAACAACGAAGTAATGTTTATTCACTTCAATACAGAAAACAAATCAGATAATTTTTAACTCTAAAAAGAGAAAAATGATGTCAAAAGAAAAGTTGTAAAGTTTTTTGACTCTTCGTTTCACAAGTTATTTCCATAAAAACCAGATAAGAAGGCTGTTTTTGTCTTTTAATCATTGCGTTTTAAGTTTGCTTACTATATAATTTATTTTGTATAAGTGTATCTGAATCCAATCAGAATCATATTGCGGCATGACAACTAATTGAGGAGGATTTTATGAAAAAGATGTTGAAAAAGGTTGTTTCGGTGTTGCTTTGTTTAGCAACTTTGATTACAGCTGCACCGTTTTCTGATTTGTTTGCCACAAAGGCAGAAGCAGCGGTAAATTGGGGTGATTTGGGTATAGATTTTTCTGTTAATGAGTATATTGCCGGCATTATTACAAACACCAACCGTAATAGTTGTGCAATATCTGATGACGGCAAGTCGATACAAAGTATAGATTTGGATTATTATACACAACCTCAAAATGTAAG
Organism: Acutalibacteraceae bacterium; assembly: GCA_045592385.1. Taxonomy (GTDB): domain Bacteria; phylum Bacillota; class Clostridia; order Oscillospirales; family Acutalibacteraceae; genus CAG-177. The sequence continues at coordinate 29,801 of JAZNUP010000032.1, read as the reverse complement.
TTTATCAAAATGTTATACCGAACCCCTTGAAAGTGATGCTCAGTTTATGGCTTCCGTTGCAGCTTGGGAAGTCTTAACTTTTTCACCTTCAGACATATATAATGAATCTCTCAATGAGATCGGATATTATCAGGCAATTTTGTTTGAAATTCTGAATGCTGCAGTTGACTATAATTTTATTCCTTCGATCGTGGAAAGCACCAACAAACACGTTATTTCCACAGTTTCTGCTATAAATGAGCTCGGAATCAAATTGGATGATATTGTTGTAAACGGAAATACACAGTGGGATTTACTCAAAGCTGATCAGCAACATAAAATCATTCAAGAAACCGCAAAGCATATGAACAAGCTTGAAATGAGAGGTCAGGATTTAAGTAACATCTCCGATATTATCGAAACAGCTACGACTGTAATCGATTATGTAGAAAAAACATCACAGCTATACGCCCTTACAACCTTAACAGAAGATATTAAAACTGTTATCAATGAGTTAAGCGCCAACAGTTCTTTTCTTGATAATCCGGAAATGAAAACTGCAATTTCCGAGATCAAAAATGCAATGGTAAGCAAATTCGAAAACATCGGCACCATAGGATTAGAATTAGTTGGATCAGGAACTAAACTTGCGATGGATATTTTTCTCAGTCAAATGTGGGGAGAATGTGTATCCGCTGCATTAGGTAGTCTGGGCGCAGGTCTTTTGATTGGGCAGGTTATCGGAAGAGGTCTTTCAAATATTTTGTTTTCAACAGACGAGACAATCAAGCAATTCTATATGATGCAAGCACTTGCAGATTTCGAAAAATTGATGTGCAAAAGCGTAAAATCTTTGGGTGCCAAATATTCCTCGTCACCAAATTCATCAAGCGCAAGTGCTTTCCTGAAATCAGTTGATTTATTGTATAATACATATATGCTTGATTTTGAGTATTCAGCAGATTTTGCAGAAATACTGCATGAAAAAGGCCTTGTAAACAAGATCAATCTCTTTCTTTCCGGAAAATCAAAAGATCTTGCCAAAATCAACAGCATTGTTTCTTCTATGAAGGATACTGTGTCAATGACACTTGGTATGTTGACTGACCTGGATTCATATCGCTGGTATCTTGAGACAGATTATCCTGACGTATACGCTGTTTATTATGGCGGTTTATCAATTGAAGATATGACGAACAGATATATCGAAAAAGTTCGTGCGTTGACCGTTGCATGTCCGACTGATGTTGATATTTATAATGCTGATAACGAAGTTGTTGTCAGCGTTAAAAACAACGAAGTAAAGATTTGTATGCCCGGATATTTTTGTGTTGTTGAAGATGATATAAAATATTTAGTTATATCAGCAGAAAGCCCTTCAGAAGTTGTTATAACAGGAACCGATGAGGGTGAGATGACATACTCGATATATGAAGCAGATGAACACGGCTTTAAAAGAACCATAAAGTTTAAGAATGTTGAATTAACAAAGGGTTGCTCTTTTGAAGCTGATTTACCTCAAAACATAAGACAAGCATCCGAAAAATATGTTTTGGTTTCTGATGAAGGTAAAACAATAAAACCAAATTTCGACACTCAGCCTGAAATTAACACAGAAATTACCGACATTATTGTTTCCGAAGAGCTTTTTGATGGCTTTTCAACTGAACTAATCGACAAAGTAGCAAACGCAATGTTCAAGTTTGAGCCGGTTGTGAACATTACAAGTTATAATATCTCAACCGACGATACAGTTGCTCTCTTCTCTGCAATTTCAAAATATTATCCTACCGAATACAGCTTACTTACAAAGAGCGATTTCAAGTATAAAATCATATTCAGCCCTTCGCTCGGCTGCATAACCGATATCAGATTCTATTACGGCGACGACGCAAATCTTGAAGCATTTGAGCAAAGAAACAAGGACCTTAAGGCTGAAATTGACAAAATCGTTGCTCAGGTTAAAGGAATGGACGATTTTGAAAAGGCTCTGTATATTCACGACTATATAGTTATGAACAGTGAATATGACCTTGAACTTCTTGAAATGCTTGAATCCGGTGGAACTCTCAGCGGCGAACTTTACACTGAAAAATATTCGGAATATTCAATCCTAATAAACGGAACCGGAATTTGCGGCTCTTATGCTCTTGCATACAGGGCTTTGATGACCGCTGCCGGCGTGGATTGCCTCTATCTTTCAAGCCAGCAGATGAATCATGCGTGGAATATGGTTAAAATCGACGGCGAATGGTATCACGTTGACTGTTGCTGGGATGACCCTGTTCCTGATACATACGGCGACGCAAGAAGAACGTATTTTCTCAGAACAGATGAAGAAATAATGGAACTTAACCATTATTCATGGGTTCCCGGTACATATAAAGCCACAAGCACATTGTATTCAGGTATGCCGAGAAATTACAATTCAAAGCAGAAGTATGAGGATGGATATTGGTATATTTCGGATTATAGCAAGGTCTATAAATCCGATTTGTACGGAAAAAGTAAAGAAGAACTTTTTGCTGCATATTCTTCTTCAATAGATGTATATAATGGAGATGTTTATTATTCAACAAATTCAAATATTTATTGTTATGATGAACAAAGTGAAACCGGTATTCTTTCTCTTAAAATTCCTGAATCAAAATCAGATTCAACAGTAAACCTTATCAATTTTATTGCTGAGAATGACAGTTTTACTTATTACTGCACAAGAAGCGATGAAAACAGAAAATATTTTAACGGAACAGCACCGTCTCAAAAAGCACTTTATGATGCGGTAAATAAAGTTGAACTCAGTGCTAATGAGTTGAATCTGAACGTTTTTGATAAAACGACACTTACTGCGTCAATTTCCTCGTCCTCAGAAACAAAAAGTCTTATTGTTGAATGGTCTTCTTCCAATCCTTCTGTTGCTACTATAACAGACAACGGTGAAGTTGTTGCTCGCAAAGGCGGAACAACAACGATTACCGTTAAAGTAGGTGCCAAAGCCGACACATGTATTGTAAATGTTGCAGCAAACGACTATGCAGGCTTTTGTGAATCTGGTGCAAAATGGGAGTTTGATGTTGAAACTAAAACTTTACACATATCCGCATTTGAAGGCATAACATCTGCAGACAGAATAGATTTTGCATACAGCGAGGAAGTTGAAACTGTTGTTTTCGAAGAAGGACTGACGATTATAGATGGTTATATATTTACCAATGTCTTTAGATTTTCTTGGAGTAGTCTGAAAAAAATAACAATTCCTCGAAGTGTTAAATTATTGGAGAATCCGGAAAGAGATTTGGTTTTTTTGTATTGTGAAAATTTGCAAGAAATTTGTGTAGACTCTCAAAATGAATACTATTCAAGCGTGGATGGTGTTCTTTATAATAAGCAGTTAACTAAACTTATTAAGTATCCGGAAGCAAAACCGGATAAAGTATACCATATGCCGGATAGTGTTGAAGAAATAAATTATCATGGATTTGATGAGGTCAGATTTATAGAAGAAGTGCACTTATCGGATAAATTAAAATCAACAGGAACTATACTTTTTTGTGCCTTACGTTTAAGAGAGGTGTATATCGGAAGCGGAACAGAAAAAATTGATTATTGGTTCAGAACTAATTCTTGTTATAATGTAGAAAAAATTGTTGTTGATGAGAATAATCAATATTATTCAAGTGAAGATGGGGTTCTGTTCAACAAAGATAAAACAGAAATGATTTGTTATCCACCTTGTAAGCCGGAAAAAACATATAAAATACCCGAAGGCGTAGAAACAATCGGTAATATGGCGATTTTATTTAATTCTTTTCTTGAAGTTCTGGAAGTACCCAAATCAGTAAAAATACTGGAAATTAAGCATGCAATCTATAATAAAATCTTAGACGAATATTGTGTTAATTCACCGATGGGGTCTATGGACACATATGGTTTTCCAAAGTTGCGTGAAATAATAGTTGATGAGGCAAACGAGTATTATTCAAGCAAAGACGGGGTTTTGTTTAGCAAGGATAAATCAACATTGTTATTCTATCCAGCTTTAAAAGAGAGTGAAATATATTCCGTTCCTAATGAGGTGTTTTATGTTGATCCAAAAGCTTTTGATTATTGCAAATATCTAAAAAGACTTGAAATAACTGAAAATGTTTCTGAAATCACATTAAATATTTATAACACTCAGGAAAGTCTTTTGCATCTTTCTGAAATTGTTGTTTCCGATAACAATTTAAACTATTCGAGTGAGAATGGTATTTTATTCAGTAAGGATAAAACACAACTAATTTGTTATCCTCCAAATAAAAGCGGTAAAGATTTTGTTATTCCTGAAAGCGTAACAACATTAGGGGAGGGTTCAATAAAATACAGTTTATATCTTAAAAATGTTACATTGACCCCAAACGTATCACAAATAAACGATGGTGCATTTTCTGGTACTAAGGTTAAAAACATTCTTATCCTCAACCCAGACTGTAAAATTAAATCTTTGGCAAATTGTACTGTTTACGGCTACTCAGGTTCAACTGCTGAAACTTACGCTGACAAAAACAATCTGACTTTTGTTGACATTGAAGCAACCCCTCACGAGCACGTTGAGTTTTTAATGGAGTATGTTGAAAAGACAGAAGAAGTTGACGGCTTAATCAAGTATTCTTGTTACTGCGGGGCAAATGAAAGAAAAATAGTTTCTCACCATTATGGAACTCCAGTAATAACCGGTGATTGTGAAAGTGAACTCATAGAAAAAACCGAATGTTCTGTTTGTCATCACGTTGAATCTGTTTCGCTTGGAAAAAACAAGCATTTGTTGAAGTTTGTTTCAGAAACTTTTGGCACTTGCATAAATCCCGGTGTTAAAATTTATGAGTGTACTGTTTGCGGTCACACGGAAGAAGTTTTAAAATCTGCCGAAGAAGGCCACTCCTACACCGAAACTGTAACCCCACCCACCTGCACCGAAATCGGTTACACAACCGCAACTTGTGAGCACTGCGGTGAAAATGCGATGTATGATTTTGTGCCGATGCTTGGTCACGACGTAACCGCAACCCACACCGATTCAGACTGTAAAAAGTACGCACAGACCGAATACTCCTGCAGCCGATGCGATTATCACGAAACTGTTGTTGATGAGGATGGCGGCTTGGGTGACCACAAAATCAGTGTATCGGTAACTGAGGCAACCTGTACCGTAAACGGCAGTATTGACCGGGTCTGTGTTACCTGTAATGAGATTATTTCAAGCGAAACGATTGCTGCTGGCGGACATATTCCGGGTGAATGGAAAACCGTAACCGAATCAACCACTGAAGCAGCAGGTAAAAAAGAGCAAAGGTGCGAAGTTTGTTCCGAATTGCTTGCAGATGAGGTGATTCCTAAAATCCCTGTTAATGTTTCAGGCATTGCGTTAAATGAAGCTGAAGTTGAAATAGTCAATAAGTCTACGCATCAGCTTCAGGCAATTATTTCACCGGATAACGCCGATGACAAAACAGTTTTATGGGCCTCCGACAATGAGAACACTGTAACAGTCAACACTCAAGGTATTTTAACTGCTGTTAACCTCGGCAATGCAACCGTTACTGCCACAACAAACGACGGAAGATTTAGCGCAAGTTGTAATGTAACCGTACTGCCCAGAGAGTTCACCGTAACCTGGATTTGCGGCTACACAGAATCTGTTGACACTATAAAAGAGGGTTCGTCAATAACATCATCCGTAACACCCACAAAGACAGGTTATACCTTTGACGGCTGGACTCCTGCCGTTCCCGACACAATGCCTTCCGAGAATCTTACCTTTGTAGCAACGTGGAAGCCTATCAGCTATGACGCTGTATTTAATGCCGACGGCGGCAAGTGGGCTGACGGCACCCAGTCAAAACCCGTTCCCACCGATTTCGATTCCAAGATTTCCGCTCCCGAAGCTCCCGAAAAGCAGGGATACGTCTTCTCAGAGTGGTCACCCGAGGTCGGAATTATGGACAGCGTTGACGGCAAGGTTTTCACCGCCGTATGGATTCCCGCATCCGATACAAAGTATACGGTTGAAACCTATACGATGAACACGGCAGGCGAATACGAAAAATCCGTCCAGACACTCAGCGGCAAAACCGATTCTACCGTAAGTGCACAATACGTTCCCGTTGACGGATTTACTATCAACGAAGAAAAGAGCGTTCTTTCAGGTGTTGTAGCCGCTGACAATTCACTTGTTCTTAAGGTCTATTTAGACAGAAACAAGTATTCCGTTATCACAGTTGTTGACGGTGTTTCTTCTGAAACAACGGTCTATTACGGTGCCGCTGTCACCGAGCCTGATGCACCCGAAAAGACAGGCTATACCTTTGACGGTTGGACTCCCACCGTTCCCGGCACAATGCCTGCCGAGAATCTTACCTTTGTGGCAACGTGGAAGCCGAACAGCTATGATGCCGTCTTCAATGCCGACGGTGGCAAGTGGGCTGACGGCACTCAGTCGAAATCCGTTCCCACCGATTTTGATTCCAGAATTTCCGCTCCCGAAGCTCCCGAAAAGCAGGGATACGTCTTCTCAGAGTGGTCACCCGAGGTCGGAATTATGGACAGCGTTAACGGCAAGACTTTCACCGCCGTATGGATTCCCGCATCCGATACAAAGTATATGGTTGAAACCTATACGATGAATACGGCAGGCGAATACGAAAAATCCGTCCAGACACTCAGCGGCAAAACCGATTCTACCGTAAGTGCACAATACGTTCCCGTTGACGGATTTACTCTCAACGAAGAAAAGAGCGTTCTTTCAGGTGTTGTAGCCGCTGACAATTCACTTGTTCTTAAGGTTTATGCAGACAGAAACAAGTATTCGGTTATCACAGTTGTTGACGGTGTTTCTTCTGAAACAAAAGTCTATTATGGTGCCGCCGTTACCGAGCCTGATGCACCCGAAAAGACGGGTTACACATTCACAGGCTGGCAGGGTGAATTGCCCGAAACAATGCCCGCAGAGAACGTAACCGTTACTGCGCAGTGGAAAGTTAATTCATACACCGTCACCTGGATTGTAAACGGAACAACAAGCAGTGAAGCCTTTGAATACGGTGCTGAAATCACAGCACCCACATCACCTGCTAAACCGGGATATGAATTTATCGGCTGGGACAAAACAATCCCCGACACAATGCCGGCAAATAATCTTTCATTTACCGCAATTTTCAGGTGTAATTCTTCTGTTTCAATCAACAGAAACCCCAAAGCAAAAACCATAAATTACGGTGAAACTCTTAAGTTAACAGCTACCAAGACCGGCGACGCAATTATTTATTGGTACGTTGACGGAGAAAAGGCAGGCGAAGGCGAAACCTTCTATCTCAAGTTTGAAAGCGGGACAAAGACCGTTGAAGTAAAGCTTGTTGATGCAAACGGCAACGTTATCTGCGGTGAAAAGGACACTGAGCTTTCCGACAAAGAAGAGGTAACTGTAAAATCAGGCTTCTTCCTGAAACTCATTTCATTCTTCAAGGATCTGTTCAGGATGAACAGAACAGTAGTTCAATAAGTTCAAAGACCCGTCTTCATTGCTGAAGGCGGGTCAATTCTTTTGATATGTTTTTTCAAAAAAGCCCGCTGTGACACTCACAGTGGGCTTTGGCTATATTAAGCTTATTACGGGAGGACGTTGCCTGCCGCTCTATAAATTTCGTACCATTCTTCACGGGTAAGCTTAACCTCTGTTGCCTTGATGCAATCTGCAAGGCGCTCAAGGTTTGTTGTGCCCGTGACAGGCTGCATCTTTGCAGGGTGGCGGAGAATCCACGCAAAGGCAACGGTTGTTTTTGATACGCCGTATTTCTCTGCAATTTCCGCCATTTTCGCATTGAGCTCGGGGAACTCTTCGTTATCAATAAAGCAGCCCTTGAAGAAGCCGTACTGCATGGGTGACCACGGCTGAATGGTTATCTTGTTAAGGCGGCAGAAATCAAGCACTCCGCCGTCACGGTTTACCGCAGAATCGTTATACATATTAACGTTTATGCCTGCCTGAATCATAGGCGCGTGCATAATACCGAACTGAAGCTGATTTACGCAAAGCGGCATATCCAGACAGGATTGAAGCAGCTGCATCTGATACGGATTCTGATTCGATACGCCGAAATGGCGCACCTTACCTGCTGCCTTGAGCTCATCAAAGGCTTTTGCAACCTCCTCGGGCTCCATAAGTGCATCTGGTCTGTGAAGCAGAAGAACGTCGATATAATCCGTGCCGAGCCTTTCAAGGCTGCCGTTTACGGAATTCACAATATGCTCATAGGAAAAATCAAATCTGCCCTGACGGATTCCGCATTTGGTCTGAATTATAACCTTGTCACGCATTGAAGGCGAAATTGCCTTACCGAAAACTGTTTCACTTTTTCCGCCGCCGTAAATATCGGCGTGGTCAAAGAAATTCGCACCGTTTGAAAGCGCCGTATCAATAAACGCAGAAACCTCTTTTTCGCTCTTGTCGCTTATTCTCATACAACCGACGGCAACGGTAGGTACCTGTAATCCGCTTTTGCCGAGTTCGATTTTATACATACTATCACCCTTTCTTTTTTGATTATAGCATGCATACACATCAATGGCAACCGCTGTTACCGTTTATGTTAAAATAAGGAAGTAATTATATTTATAAGATTTGCGAAGAAGCGTACTATTCCTGAAAAGAAAGAAGTGAAGAAGGAGAAAAATCCTGACGGTTCCTCAGGCTCGGGCTCATTCTGAGATGGTGTTTCGGGAATGTCAGGTTCTTCCTGAGAGGGCTCTTCGGGGTCAGGAAGCTCTTCCTCGGGAGGATTTTCGGGAGTCGTGGGTTCTTCTTTGGGAGGCTCTTCGGGAGTCGTGGGTTCCTCCTGAGGTGGCACATCCTCTGAGGGGAGCTTTTCAAGCACTCGCTCTTCAGCTTCCTTGCAGGTTGCGCACACCCTTTTTTCCAGGCCTTCCGCCTGTTCAGTGGGTGCATTTACGGTATACCATTCGCCCCAAGCGTGACCGATTGACTCAAAATATTCTACGGTTTCTCTGTGGCACTTCTGACATTCATTCTTTTTGCAGCCCTGTGAAGTGCAGGAAGGAGCAACGTTCTCTGTGGTAACAAATTCGTGTTCACTGTAAGCCAGCGCACCTATAGCAGCGTTTTTCATTCCTTCTGCTGCACAATCTCTCCATGCTCCGCGTAAGAAGAAAAAGCTCTCGTTTTTGCGGCTGCTGAACAGATCACCACATTCCACAGGATATGAAATCTTCTCTCCCGTGCCTTTCATTTTTACAACAACAGAAAATCTGCTGCCCTTTTCAATATAAACCTCAGTGTCCAGCTCAACCGTTTCGTATCCGCTTTCAGTAACAACGTGCTCTTTGGACGCAACAAGCTTTCCGCATTCGGGATTGGCAAAATCATCGGCTATATCGGTATAAACGCAAACGGTCATTTCTGTTTTTTCAGCAAAGTCAAAAAGAGTAACGGCAAAAAGCTTTTCCGATTCTTCAGCAACAAAAACGTTCGCAAGCCTTACGTCTTTCGCCACTGTTTTCAATCTGGTGTTTGATAACCTGCCATTATATGAATACAAATTTTGGCATTCGTTTTTCTTGGCAAGTGAAAAACCGCTGAACGTACCGATATTTACGTCTTCATAGGACAGCCAGAAATATCCGTTATCGCCGAAGCTCTTGCCCCAGCTGTTTTTGCACAGCCACGCGCCGTTGCCCGAAGGCTTTGATTCCGCAAGGAAGTTGTCAACGGAAAAATTATCGTCCCAACCGATTACGGCAACTTCGTGATTGGTTTTTTGAACTTCACTTGTAAAATATGCGCACTCACCTGTCTTTTCTTTACCCGTATTACTGTAAAAATTATCATCGTGATAATAATTCACGGTAACCGAGCCGTGAGTTTTTATCCAGCTTTTGATTGCATCGGATTCACTTTTTTCAAAGCGCACGTAGCTTTCAAGGCAAACGTCACACTCAGGCAAGAAGCGCTCAGATTCGCTGTAATTACCCATTTTTGATATTTCATTACGATAATAAGGGTAATCCTCTTCCCTTGCGATTCCCGAGCCGCTTGCAAGAACACCTGCAACCTCCTCCGAATTTCCGCCTGCTTTTTCTTCACAATTAATATCAACACCAATAAAAACATCAGTAATATTTTCGCCGTCACCGAATGCCATATTTTCCTCGGTAAGACGCGGATTTTTCGCAAACCATATAAGGTACGCTTCCGAAAAATCAGTATTCTCCTCAGTGCCGAAGCCCTTGCTGATGTATTCGCTTTCAAGCACACTCACCCCCGAAAAAGCCCAGCAGCATCCGAGGTCACCCTGATTTTTAACCGACGTAACCCAGCCGTTATCTCTCGCATCAAAGGATGCTTCAGGTCCTTGGGCAGAGGCCGCCACAGGTATTGCCGAAAGGGCAATAATTACGCAAATCAGAATTGATAAAATTTTAGTTTTCATTGTTCATTCTCCTGTTCTTGTTGTTTTTCCGTTTCACCTATAAGACGAATGAGAAATCAAATCGGTTCACTTTTTTCAATATTTTTTGCTTTGCGCTCATATAAAAAGGCTTGTGCAGGATTTATTCCCACACAAGCCTTGAGCTTTATTTAAATTTGTTTACGTTTTGCCTCGGTATCAATACCAGAAAATGCCGAGCAAAAAGATTCTGATAAGCTGCTGCCACCACGTATAGCTTACCTTTACTTCAAACTGCGCCGTGCAGCCCTCGCAACTTACGGTGATTTTCTGACTGCCTGTTGATTTTGCATCAAAGCCCTCTGCAGTTATTACGGCAGGGTCTGTTACAAGTTGGGATGAGCCGTCGGAATAATTTACCTTAATCTTTATGCCGCTCAAATCAAGCTTTTCCGTTTTGTATATATAGCTTGTTTTTGCAGGCAGGGATTCTATTTCAATATCCGTTGCCGTTACTTTTTCAAACACGGCGGTATACGTAACGTCGTATGACGGCATTTTTTCATCAACCGCAGGAGTCCAGCCCTTGAAGATATAACCCTCTTTTTCGGGGTCTGACGGTAATTCGATATCCGCCTCTTCCTTTACTGTCTGCTGAGTTTCCGCGCCGTCAACAGCCCACGTGACTGTAAAGCTGCGCGGTAAAACCGTTATTTTGCAGGACGATGAAATATCCGTGCCTGCAAAGCCTGCGGTAACGTAAGCAACGCCGCTCTTTTTCGCCGTAACCTTGCCTGTTTCATCTACGGTAAGAACGCTTTCATCCGATGATGAGAAAATAACGTCAAACCCTTCAGCAACAGTGACTTCAAGCACGCACTCACTGCCGTTCATAATTTCAATTTCACTGTTTTTAAACTCAATTTCATTTATACAAACGGCATATTCGCTGAAGTGATTTGTATGCAATATTATATATCCGTTTTCAACGCTTATCTCATCGTGCGTAAAGGCTTCAAAATCCCAGGGATTCACCGCGTCGGAGAACCAGTGTATGATTTTGAAAGAGGTAAGGAAGCTCTGCGGAGCAGGCACCTTCACCGTTTCTCCGTCTTTTTCGAATACAAAGCAATCGTTGATAAAATCAATATCCTGCGCTTTCACTTCGTATTCGCCTGTAAGAGCCAATCCGCTTTCAACAAGCTTCATAAACTCTTCCGATGCCCTGAGCTTAACGGTAATTCTTCCGTCAGCAAGGGGCTGAATTGCATTGCCGTCGCCGTCAACAAGGGATATATCCAGAATCTGAACGGGGTCAACAAGCAGGCGGTTATAGAATCCGTTTTGGTCATAGGTGGAATTCGCCTTGCCCATTTCGGTAACCTTAAGGTGTACGTTGCCTGATTCATAATCAAAATCCTTATCGGTATGATTTATGATTACCGCCTCGTCCTCGCTCCTGAGCGTATAATGAACGGTTATTGCGCTGAAATCCGAATTCTGCGCAAGCCTTTTCCATTCGGCTTTTGTTGCGCCGTAATATATATCGGTTACGCCGCTTTTATTGAAGGCTTCACCGTTGAGTGATATAAGCGTTGCGGGAAGATAAATCTCCTTAAGCGACGTGGTCAGGGCAAAAGCATCCCTGCCTATTTCCTCAATTCCATCCGAGATAACCAGCTCATTGAGAGACGTGCAGTTATAAAAGGCTCTGTCGCCTATAACCTTTACCGCTGCAGGAACAGTAAGCCTTTCCAATGCCGAACAGCCCACAAAAGCATTGTCTTCAACAGCGGTTACAGTTGAAGGAATCACAATATCCTTAAGCGACTTGCAGGAGCCGAAAGCTTCTGAGCTGATTTTGTCAAGCCCCTCAGGCAAGCGCACACTGCTGAGACTTCTGCAATTATAAAAGCCTTGGTCATTTATGTATCTGACACCGTCAGGCACAATCACCTTCGTTATACCGTGGCAAGCCCAGAATGCACCTGATGCAACAAGCTTGGTTTTTTCATACAGCTTGCATTCCCCTTTGACTTCATCGGGGTCAACATCCAGAAGATAGCTGCCGAGGTATAAGAAACCGTTATCCCAGTTTGCAAAATCCTTGGCATAGCCCGAATAAACAAAAGCGCCTTCGCCTATATATTCAATATTTTCGGATACCGTTATATCCGTAAGTGCTGTGCATCTTAAGAAAGCATTGTTTCCGATTGTCACAACACTGTCAGGTATATCAATGCTTTTAAGATTTATACAATCGGCAAAAGCGGAATCGCCTATACTTTTTACCGAATCGTTAAGCGTTATACTTTCAAGGCGCGCATAGCCTGCAAAAAGATAATCGGAAACCTCGGTAATGCCCTCGGGGATTTCAAAATCCGTTACAAGTTCACCGTTAATGTAGAGATTTTCCGCTGTTTTTACGGGGTTTGAATTGTTATGAAAATCAATTGAGCACCAGCCCTTTGCATCGCCCTTGTAATATACGTCGGTAATCGAATCACAGCCTGTAAAAATGCCGCTGCCCGTTTGGGTTACGGAAGCAGGAATCGTAACGCTTTTAAGACCCGAACAGTTTTTGAACAAATCAGCCATAAGAACACTTATTCCGTCAGGTATAACAACACTTTCAAGTGATTCGCACCTGGTAAAAGCACACGAATCTATTAGTTTAAGACTTGCAGGCAGGTCAATCTCTTTGAGCGCAACACATTGCTCAAATGTACACTCTCCTATAGATTCAACCGAGTTGCCGAAGCTGATGTTTTCAAGGCTCGTACACTGCAGAAACGCGCGTGACGGAATATTCTTTACACCGTTTCCCGTGCTTGCCTCTCTTAGGCTTTCGCAACCGCTGAAAGCATAACTGCCCAACGCTGTAACGCTGTTAGGCAAGGCTATACTTTCAAGGCTTGTGCAGTTGAAAAATGCACGGGTGCCGACACTTTCAAGCCCCTGCTCGAATGTGATGTTTTTAAGTCCGCTGCTGCAATAGAAAGCATTTTCGCTTATGGTTTTAAGACCCTTACCGCAAACAACGCTGTTTATATTTTTTGCGCCGCAAAAAGCGCCCTTTACAATTGTTTCAACACTGTCGGGAATTGTATATTCAGTAATCTCCGATGCTGCAGGGAACAAAAATAGCTTGGTTTTGCCGTAGTTATAAAGCACTCCGCTTTCGTCGGCATAAAAAGCCGTGTTTCCTTCTGCAACGCTGACCTCTTCAAGATTAACGTACCCTTCGGCAACGTCAAAATAGAAGTTGCATATACTGGTACAAGTGACATCCTTGCCTATGCTTATTCTTTCAACCTCCGTGTAGTATTGCTTCCACGGGGTAGTGTTCCAGAATCCCGTACCCTCAATACAAAGCTCGCCGTCATCGTACAAGGTCCAGCTTACATTCATATTCGTTCCGCTTGCAACAACCGCTCTTTCCGACGCCTCAACACCTACTGTTGCATTGAACTGAACAAGCATCACTGCCGCAAGGGCAATGCAAAAAGCAACCAAAGCCGTATTTCTGAATTTTCTTTTCATACTTTACCTCCGTTTACGCATAAGCCGTGGCGGTATAGCTTCCGCCTGATTCGGCAATCACGTCAATATCCTCCGCCAGCGCCTCTATCTGATATTCGCTTGCAAGGCGGTTTTCAATCTCGTTGGCTGTTATGGAATCGCCCGCATCAAATTCGAGCGTCTTCACCTCGTTTGTGCCGTCACTGCTCCACACGGTAACACTCACCGTTGCAGGCAAAGACGCCTGCGTGGTGGTTTGCTCCTGAGTGGTTGTTTCAGGCTCTTTTGGCACAGTCTGAGTTTCCTGCTCCTTGGTTTCGGTTTCTTTCTCGGTATCCGCTTTCGGCGCGGTAATCGCTTTATACTCGGTTGTGGATTCAGTTGTTGTCTCGGTCTGAGTGGTCTGCTTCTCGGTTGTGGTGGTTTCCTTTTTCTTTGTTGTTGACTGCACCGTAGTCTTTACGGTAGTTGATTTTTCCGTAACAGGCTCGGTCTGTTTAACCGTTGCTGACGTAACAGACGTCGTTTTTTCTTCTGAGGGTTTTGAAGAAACTGTATTCTCGCTTTTCTTCTCGGTAGCAGATGACGAAAACAGTTCCAAATCCAAAGAAGGCAGTGAAGAGCTTTCGCCGTCCTCCTGAGTTACCTCAAAATCCACGTTATCAAGCCTGTAATCAGGCACGGTTGCACTCTGTTCAACAGACGAAGTTGTTTCAACACTTTCTGTATTCACTTTATTTTTTACGGCAACCGTCGTACCTACGGCAGAGCCCGTTACAATTCCTGCCAGAGCAACTCCCGAAACAACCTTCTGCACAACTGTCATTGCCGCAATTTTTGCACCCACACCCGCCGTTGTTGCCACAGATGCCGATGCACCCGCAGAGGTTGCGGCAGCGGCGCCTGCAGTTGATGATACAACCGCTGCAGTACCTGCCTGAGCGGCGGCGGTTATTCCTGCAAGAGCGGCACTCTGAGCGGCACTGCCTGCAAAAGCCGATGCCGACACCTCAGCCGAATTCACAACGGCTCTGACCGCAAGTGCAAGCGGCGGCAACGCAAACAGAGGCAAGCCTTTTCTTCTGCGTTTTTCAACAGCCTGCTCAACGTCCTCTTTCGCTCTGAAAATCCTGCTCTTTACTGCGCCCTCACTGATTTCAAGCGCCTGCGCAATTTCGGCATAGCTCATCTCATATTTGTATCTGAGTATGAGACAAAGCCGCTTATCCTCGGAAATACTTTCTATAATATCCCGCATTTCCTGCGCGCGTTCTTCGGTATCAACCGCCCTTTCAGGCAAAACGGATATCTCATTTTCTTCAAGATTTTCGATTATAAAGTTCTGCTCATCCGTGAGGATGGCAGGCTTTTTCTTTTTTAAGTAATCCTTGCTTTTGTTGGCTGTTATGCTCATCAGCCACTTTTTGAATTTTTCAGGCTCTTTAAGAGTTTCTATGTTCTCCAGCACACAGACGAAGCTGTCTTGCGTGAGGTCCTGAGCCTCATCCCTGTCATTTGTTATTCCGTATGCCACGGAGTAAACCTCAGGCGAAAATGTTATATATACTTCTTCAAAAGCCTTTGCGTCCCCTTCTTTTATTCGGGTCGCAAGCACAGCAATCTGAGCGTTCTCCATCCTCTCGCCTCTTTTTGTTATTTTTTTCATTATAACAATAAATCATATATTGTTCAATAATCAATCGCCGTTTGCAAGCGGATTAAATTTTTGTTAATTTTTCATTTTTTCTGAAACCTTTTCAGTTTTAAATCGTCGGCAAAAATATTTTTAAAAAATCTGAAACTTTCTGAAAACTTAATCTACTTGTTATATAGCAGGATTTCTTCAAAAAAAAATGAACCGCTTTTGTTTTTCGCTCGTCTAATAGGTGAACAGCCTGAAAGGAGGGTGAAATGGAACAGAAAACAAAAACGATTCACGTTGAGCTTGACAGGCATATTTCCCTTGACGTAACGGTAAACGAACAAAGCAGGACCGTGTTCACAGAGGTTATAAAAGAAGGCGGAAATCCCGTGTTGGTTTATGCGGAAAAATTCAGTTCACCGTGCAATTATCTTAAGGCCGGAATAAAAAAGGGAATTGAGTACGTGGGGAATATGCACAACAAAGGCAGCGGACTGAGTCCGGCAAAAGAAGAGGCTGCGAGGAGAAAATATGGAAATCAATAACGAACAGATTGCCGAACTGGTAACGAAAGTTCAGAACGGCGACGGCAACGCTTTCAACAAGCTTTACGAGCTTACCAATCAGCGTGCATATTTCGTTGCGCTGGAATTTGTCAAGAACGACTCGGATGCTGAGGATATTCTTCAGGACAGCTACATAAAGGCGCTCCAGAAAATCACAGAGCTTGACAAACCCGAAAGCTTCCAGGGCTGGCTGAACAGAATAGTTGCCAACAAGTGCAAAGACTTTATCAAAAAGAAAAAACCGATGCTCTTTGAGGCGGAAGAAAATGAGGTGTTTGAGGTTATTCCCGATGAAGATACAAGCTTCGCCCCTGAAGAAAACCTTGACCAGACCGAGCTGCAGCGAACCGTATTGGAAATTCTTGATGAACTCAGCGAAGAAAAAAGAGCCTGCATAATGATGACTTATTACGAGGAAATGAGCGTGAGCGAGGTTGCTCAGACGCTTGAAATCCCCGTAGGAACCGTTAAAACGAGGCTCTTTTCCGCACGAAAAGACCTGAAGGAAAAATTCTCGCGCAGGGGAATCACGTCGCTTTACAGTCTGTGCCCCATCGGCGTTGTTCTATGGGCACTGCGCAGGTCCTCGGTCACGGCTCACGCGGCCTTTGCGGCAAGCGCTGCTCCTGCAAAAATTCTTGCAGGCATCAATGCCTCTGCGGCAGGTGTTGCGGCAGGCACCGTAACAGCAGCAGGCACGGCCGGTGCGGCGGCATCAGCGGCGGCAACGGGCACAGGAATTGCGGCAAAGATAGCGGCATTAACCGTTGTGCAAAAAGCGGTTGCAGGCATTTCAATCGCAGCAGTTGTGGCAGGCTCAGGCGCAGGAATTGCCACCGTTGCAAAAAACACCGTCCCCGAGGTGCAGACCTCAACAACGGCTTACGTTGAAGAAACAACCACGGCGGCATACGCAGGCTCAACGCTCATATATGAGGAGCAGGACATCACAGAGGACCCGTCACAGCCTGACGGAAACGGCACTGCGGATGCGTTTTTGCAAATCACTGGCAGTTCAACAAGGCAGGAAAGCTCCGTTAATACAACGCAGCGCAACCCCGCGGCATCAACCTCTGCCACCAAAGCTCAGACCACTTCCGCAAAGGTGACCGCCACCGCAAACACCACTTCAACCACGCAAAAGACCACTGTAACAACAACCAAAAAGCCCACAACAACCAAGGCAACCACAACTACCACCAAGGTAACAACCACCGCAAAAGCAGAAACCACCACGGCGGCAACCACGCAAAATACCAAACCCATAACAGAACCCAAGCCGCCAAAAACAACCACTACCACCAAAGCAACCACAACTACTACCAAGCCAACAACAACCACTACAACCAAGGCTACAACTACTACCACAACGACCACTACTACAACCGAACCTGAAACACAGGAAACAACCCAAGGCACGGCAACGGTTATGGTTGATATCATTGATTTGGACGGCTCAACGGTAGAGACTCTGGATTTTTCCGTTCCTGCCGGAACGGTTTTAAGCAAAAGCACAATAAGATCAATGGTTGAATCGAATGGATATTCAATAACCGCTGTATTCGGAAGTGACGCAGGCAGCACCGCTGAAGCTGACAAAACTTATACTTTTGAAGCAGAAATATAAAAAATCATTAAATCAATGAACCGTTTTCATTTTTCATTCGTCTGATTGGTGAAACGGAAAAATAACACAAACAAAGGAGTTATATTTTTATGGCAAAGAAAAACGCTCTCAAAAAAATCCTGGCACTTACCCTCGCAACAGCACTTACCCTCGGCGCTGCCCCCCTCTCCGGCTTACTCGGTTCGGCTTTACCTTTCAGTTCAATTGAAGCAAGTGCGGCTGAAGAAATAGTCTGGACTCCCATCAGTGAAGATGCCTTCACCGTCACAGACGGTGTACTGACGTGTACAGACCCTGACATAAGCGGTAACATTTCTCTTCCCGACGGCATTGTCAGTATAGCTGACGAGGCTTTTATTAACTGTAAAAACCTTACCGGAATAAAACTTCCCAACAGCGTTGCAACTATTGGAGACTGCGCTTTTGAAGGTTGCTCTTCTATTACAATTATTACTATATCCGATGGCATTATAAATATTGGTAATGGTGCTTTTTACGATTGTTCTTCTCTTGTAGACATTACAATACCTAATAGTGTTACAAGTATCGGTGGTCATACTTTTGTTGGGTGTTCTTCTCTTACAAATATCACAATACCCAACGGCGTTACAAACATTGGTGAAAGTACTTTCCGTGATTGTGCTACACTCACAGACGTAACAATACCCGACAGTGTTACAATCATTGGTAATTACGCTTTTGCTTATTGTTCTTCGCTTACAAATATCACGATACCCGACAGCGTTACAAGCATCGGCGAGCACGCTTTTGAGTGTTGCTCCTCTCTTTCAAACATTGCAATACCCAACAGTGTTTCTTACATTGGTAATGTCGCTTTTTTGGCATGTGATTCAATTACAAACATTGACATCCCTGCCAGTGTATCCCATATAGGTGGAGCACCCTTCTTTAAATGCTATTCACTCGAATCCATAAACGTTGATGAAAACAACGCCTATTATTCAAGTGATGAAAACGGTATTTTATTTAACAAAGATAAAACAATACTTATTCAATATCCCGAAGGCAATACATCAATCGGATATTCAGTGCCCAAAAGTGTATCAACAATAGATTTTTATGCTTTTTGGGGATGTTCACAACTCTTTCAACTTATTATCCCCAAATCTATAACAAGAATTAATGATTTAGCAATTTTCAATACTCCAAAACTCACCGATATTTATTATCTGGGTACCGAAGAAGAATGGAACAGCATAACGTTTTCCGAAAGATATCCCAGCATTGACGAAAACATCACCATCCACTTCGGGGCTTATCCCGAAAGCTCAATCATTGCCGAAAAAGCCGAATATATTGAAGGTGAAGAAATCGCTCTTTCTGTTTCTAACGGAATCGGAAGCTATGCAATCGCATGGTACGTAAACGGTGAAAAGGTTTCAAGCGAAGCCGCATACTCCACAGTTGCGCAGCCCGGCAAGCTTGAAATAGAGGTAAAATTCACAGATGAAGCCGGTGCCACCATTGCCTCAGATAAAATCATTATTAACGTTAAAGCTTTTGAAGATAAAACCTACCAATTCAACGGACAGGAGCTTGAAATCAATGTCACCTACGACTATGACTGCTTTGATTCTGAGGTCGATCTCAGCATTTCAGAGGTAGAAGGCGAACGTGAAAAGGGGTCAATAGAATTCTCTGACCAGGAAATCGAAGAACAAATCGGATGCTTCAACATCAAAATGATTCTTGCTGACGGTTCAAGCACCGCTGCCGTTCAGCCAAACGGAGAAGTTACCGTTAAAATGGCTATTCCCGAAGATTATATCGGCAGAAAAAATTACAAGATTGTTCACCGTTGTTCAGATGGCACAAGAGAAAACTTCACCTCAGCACCTTCAGGCAAAGATAAAAAGCTCAGCATTTCAAGTGACGGTAAGTATTGGATATTTAACGTTTCAAGCTTCAGCGAATTTGAGTTCTTCGCTGTTGAACCCATTCCCTCCGTTTCAATCAAAAACAAATCTGACAGCACAACCATAAACTACGGAGACGTTCTCAGGCTTACCGCCGTTACAGAGAATCTGCCCGACGATGCCAGAATTTATTGGTATGCAAACGACATAAAGCAGGGTGAAGGCGAATGCTTTGATTTTACCGGCAACGCTTCTGCAAAAATCACCGTAAAGATTGTTGATGCAAACGGCAATGACTATGCAGAAAAAGAAATCTCCGATTCTCAGAGCGTAAACGTTAAGGCAGGTTTCTTCCAGAAGCTCATTTCATTCTTCAAAAATCTTTTCAGACTTAACAGAATTATCGAGCAGAGCTTTTGATTCATCTTTCTGTTTCTTTTTGTCCTGAGAACCGGCGGCGCAGCCCGTTTCGCTCTTATCAATAAAAATTTAAACAAAGGAGTAAAAGAAAATGAACAACTATCAGCAGCCTCAAGAATACCCCCAGCAACCCGTATATCAGCAGCCCCAGCGTCCCGCAAATCAGCTCCCCTGCCACAGAGGTGCACTGAAAACCATCCTTCTTACAATTTTCACCCTCGGCATTTATTCAATAGTTCTTTATCTGAAAATGGGCGAGGAACTCAACATCACCGCCGGCAAATACGACGGTAAAAAGACTATGAATTACTGTCTGCTGTTCTTCATTGTTGGACCCCTCACTCTTGAAATCGGCACAATCGTGTGGTTCCACAAATTCAGCAAGCGTATCGGCGCAGAGCTCAAAAGACGCGGTATCAATTACAGATTCGGCGCTGCGGATTTCTGGCTCTGGAACGTTCTCGGACTCCTTATTCTCATAGGTCCGTTTGTTTATCTTCACAGAATCACAAAGGCCATCAATCTCATCAACGAGGATTACAACAGCAAAGGTTAATTCTTCAATATTTTCCGCACACAGCATCAGCCCCGGGAGTTTTCCGGGGCTGAATTGTTTTTATTTTCTTCACAGGCCTGACCGCTGTAAAAAAAGTAAAAAATTATCAAAATTTTTTGAACCGATTTCAAAACTCAATCGTCTTATAGATGAAACGGTAAAAAACATATAACATAAAGGAGTTTTGATTATGACAACCTGCAAATCATTTACAAAATCCTGCGCAGTTTTTCTTGCTGCAACGTTAATGCTCCTGGCGGCTTTTCCGCTCTTCACTTCAATCACCGCAAGCGCTGCTGATGAAATTGTGTGGACGCCCGTAAGCGAGGAGGCAGTCACCGTTACCGACGGAGTGATTGTCTGCACGGGAGAAGTTTCAGGCAACATCTCCCTGCCGGACGGAATTACCGCAATCGGCGCAAACGCTTTCAAGGGCTGCGAAAACATCACGGGAGTTAAGATTCCCGAGGGCGTAACCGTTATCAATGAATGTGCTTTTTATGATTGCACTTCACTTGAAACTCTTATTCTTCCCGAATCCCTGCAGACCATCGGAGGTCTGATTGCGGCACACAGTAAAATAACCGAAATCACTATCCCCGAAAACGTCACTCTTATTTTTGATGACGCATTCGCTTACTGCCCCGAACTCAGAGGAGCAAACTTTAACGCCACAAACTGCACAATACAGAGAAACAACTCAAATCACGGAATATTCCTGAATTGTGACTCGTTTACCGAGATTGTTTTTGGCGAGGAAGTAACTGAAATCCCCAAGCACGTATGCTCCAATGCCGTAAATCTTCAAACGGTAACTTTTGAGGGCAGAATTACTTCTATCCATTCAAAAGCCTTTTATAACTGCAACGCTATCAACAACGTTAATTGCAATGCCTTCACCCCCGAGGAGCTTGCACAGGCAGACTTTCTGAAGGATAACCCTTACCTTGCAGATGCGCAAATCAGCTGCGAAGCCGAGGAAGAAACCGCCAGTGAGACCACCACTTCAATAAAGTTCGCCTCACCCTCTGCCGACGACGAAACATCCGTTGCCGTTGAACCGCAGACAACAGAACCCGAAACTACCCAGACAACAACCCAACCTGCAACCGCAGTTACCGAACCTGCAACCACCGAAATTACAACTCGGGAGGTAACAGAGTCAACCACTCAGTCTACAACAGAATCAACCACTCAGATTGCAACAGAAAACACGGAATCCGATACCGAAGCCGTCACGGAGCCTTCTACGCTGCACAACGAAGGAACAGTGGTTGACAACGGTGAGCAGGCACCAGAGAAGCTCGGTTTTCTCGAAAAGATAATCCGTTTTTTCAAAAGGATTTTCTCAACAATTCTCGCATTTTTTATGCTCTGAAATCACTACCTGTTCGGAATTCTATGACACGGCAAAACATCTGCCTTTAACGGCAGATGCTTTGCGTGCCGCCGAAATGACTGCAACATTATTTTGGACAACTCCTTCCTTGAACCCGGCAAAAGCTTCGGCGGAGAAAAAGTGCTTCTCCGCCGGGCGGCTGCCGCTGATTGAAAAGAAGGGAACAG
The DNA here is from genome assembly GCA_045592385.1 of Acutalibacteraceae bacterium. GTDB lineage: Bacteria > Bacillota > Clostridia > Oscillospirales > Acutalibacteraceae > CAG-177. Next base: position 7,607 of record JAZNUP010000032.1, on the reverse strand, counting down.
AATAATTCTAAAACATATGCACTTTCAGGAGGAAAACTTATGAAAAACATTAAAAGAATCATCGCTGTTATAGTAGCAGCACTGTTCACTCTTTCACTCGGAATCAACGCTTTTGCACTTGAGGAAGACGGTCCTGCAACCGGAACTCCAATTGGTGATAAGACCGTACAGGAGTTTTATTCATGGGAAAGAGCAACCTACTATCTGACAGAAGAAGAACCCCTCTGGGATTACGACCCCGAAACCTATAAGTACACAGACGAAAACGGCACCACTTGGATTTATTGGCCCGGTGAAAAAATCAACTGGATAATTTCAAATGAAAACGATATGTGGTGTTACAGGGTTTATGATGACGGCACACTTTTCGTTTCGGGCGGAGCAGGAAACAAGAATATTGTTGTTCCGGCCACTCTTGACGGTAAAAAAGTTAAAACTGTTTCTCTTGTTGGCGACGAATACACGCTTTCTGTTGAGTTTTCAGAAGGCATAGAAGAAATTGATGTTTATGCACTCAAAAACAACTACAATCTTCAGAGGGTTGTTATTCCTGAAAGCATAAAGAGCATCTGCGTTGAGGCTCTTACCAACGCAGGAATGAAAAATAACGGTGTTGACATCTATTATTGCGGCACAGAGGAACAGTGGAACGACATTATTGTATGGAACCAGTCCAACTGGGGAGACTTGGAATCATGGGCGGTCACAGGCTTCAACTGGCAGGCAGAGCCCTTCACTCACGGTTCTGCTGCAAGTGATGTAGAAAGCATAACATTTAATGCAAATCCTGATGAACTCGAAGATATCGTTCCCGAAGAAACTCCCGAACCTACACCTTCTGTTTGGGAGAATATTATAAGTCGTATAACAGCTGTCATTACGAGCGTTGTGAAATTCTTCACATCTTTCGGCGAATTGTTCAGAATAGTCATTATGTAATTCTGCTCACACAACATTGATATAACAAGATAACACCACCTCCTCTCTACAAAAATGACACACCGCAGTACATTTTTAAGTACTGAGGTGTGTCGTTTTTATACAAATATATAATTACGCCTGATTATGTTACAAGTCTGTTTTATTTATTGATACCTTTATACTCAGACCTGACTTTTTCATAGCTTTCGAGGTTGCCGATATCATATCGGCTGCCGGGCATTTCCATTGCGTGCACCTCTGTCTGCTTACAGAGCCATGCAATGTAGCTTCCGGGAGCATCCGTGCCGCATCCGCTTTCAATGCCGCATTTGACAAGCCTTGCATCCGGCTTTGTATAATAATAGAACGGCGGGCAACACCAGTTTGTTGCAGGGGTGGGAGATTTCTCCGTCATATCAAGAACTTTATCGTTCTCATCAACCGTCACTACTCCGCATTTGAGAAGCTTGTTGAACTCAGGTTCAAAATATCTCATTATGCAGGAGGTACTTTTTGATTTTGCATAAGCAATGAACTTGGTAAGACTGAAATCGAGAACATTATCGCCTGCAATCACAAGCATATCATCATCAAGATTAAGCTTATCAATCGCAAACTGGATATCCTTTACCGCTCCGAGACGGGTCTCGTTGGTATCCGTGCCATCATCAACAACAGTGACTTTCTGTGATTTTGTTCCTGCCCATTCATAAAAATGGTGAGCGTATTTACTGTTTGAAATCACAACGTATTCATCAATTTCTCCCGACGTATCAATATCGTCAACCAGCCAGTCGAGAATGGTTTTTCCGCCTACGTCAAGAAGCGGCTTGGGAAAATTCTCGGTCAAAGGATAAAGACGGGTTGCATATCCTGCCGCAAGAATCAAACACTTCATAATTATTCCTCCGATTAACCCAGATTCATGCCGTCTGCAGTTGCGCAAATATGTGCGGAATACTTGCCTTCAAGGTGAGGGAATGCTTTAAGATATTCACGGGTAACTGTTTCAACAATACTTTCTTCAAGCTCGGGATTAATAAGCGCCATACAGCAGCCCTTGAAGCCTGCGCCCGAAAAACGTCCGCCGTAAATACCGTTGGTATCAGCCATTATTTCATATAATTTCTTGAGTTCAGGCGAGCCTGTTTCCCAGTTGTAAATTGAAGATTTTCCGCTTTCAAACGAAAGTCTTCCGAATTCTTCAATATCGCCGTTTCTCCACGCTTCTGCGCCCTTCTGCACACGGTCAAATTCCGTATACCAATGCTCGGCACGCTTGCGCCAGTTTTCGGGAAGCTTGTCCTTATACTCAAGATAAACCTCATAAGGAACTTCACGGAGATTCGTTTCATTAAACTTGCCGTATTCCATACCTGCATAGGCTTTGAGCGCATAGGCAGCGCTTCTGCACTCATCAACACGCATATTGAATGCGGAGCCTGCAAGGCTGCGTTCAAGACCGCTGAAGAAAATCGCAATCTTGTACGGCTTCATATCGGGGTGACAGGGGATAAGTTCATAGCTGTCATCCTGCAAATCCATATAAAGCAAGTGGTCTTTTTTGCAGAATATCTCGCACGATTGGTCAAGCCTTCCGCAAGCAACGCCCACGTACGTATTCTCAGCCTCCTGCGAAATCACAATAAGCTCCGAAGGGCTCAATTCAATCCCGTTCATCATACAAAGCGCAGTTAAAAACGTAATAATTACTGCGGCAGAGGATGACAGTCCGCCAATGGGAAGTTCACCGTCAACAACGGCGCAAAGTCCCCTGCGAAGAGGATAGCGTCTGTTCAATGCGATAGTAGCGCCGCGCAGATGGTCCGCCCAGTCACCCTGCGGTGTTTCGGGAGTAGCGGCAACGTGCCACTGCGCTCTTTTTTCAAACTGAATTGATTTGATTTCAATAACACCGTTTTCTTTGGGTCCGTAAGCAATATGTATACCCTTATCAATGGCGAAACCCGTTATTTTGCCGAGTTGATGGTCACTGTGGGCACCGAGGGGGCAAATTCTGTACGGTGTAAAAGCTGTATACTGTGCAGGTTTTCTGTATATCTGTTCAAACATTTCAGCAGCAGTCATTTCGGTTTTCCCCGTTTCTGTTTATAATCTTTTATCATTATAGCCTATAATTATTTTTCCGTCAATTCAAACCGTAAAAGTCAATTGTCTGACAGGTTTTTACAATCTGCAAATCTTTTGCTGAAAAAGCATCCTCTTCACTTTTAATGGCGAAGCGGATGCTTTTGCGTAATCTTTCAAATGCAGTAAAACTCTTTATACCACTGTGCAAATTTGCGCAGACCGTCACGCAAAGAGGTTGAAGGTTTGAAACCGAAATCTCTTTCGAGCGCTGACGTGTCTGCATATGTAACGGGCACGTCGCCTGCCTGCATAGGAACAAGCTGTTTGTGCGCTTCAAAGTCATAATCGGCAGGCAAAACTTCTGCACGGATAAGCTCCTGCTGAAGAATATCAACAAAGTCAAGAAGATTCTCAGGGCTGTTGTTGCCGATGTTATAAACTCTGTAAGGCGGAATAGGAAGACCGTCTTCACCGTTTTCCTTTTCAGGGGCACACTGCATAACTCTCTTTACACCTTCAACGATATCATCAACAAAGGTGAAATCTCTTTTGCAGTTGCCGAAGTTGAAAATCTGAATATTCTCCCCTGCTCTGAGTTTATTGGTGAAGCCGAAATAAGCCATATCGGGTCTGCCTGCAGGTCCGTAAACGGTAAAAAAGCGAAGACCTGTTGAGGGGATGTTATAAAGCTTTGAATAAGAATGAGCCATAAGTTCGTTGCTCTTTTTGGTTGCCGCATAAAGACTGACGGGATTATCAACCTTATCGTCGGTGCTGTAAGGAATCTTTTTGTTTGAGCCGTAAACGCTCGACGAGCTTGCGTAAACGAGATGCTCTACGGGATGCTTACGGCAAGCTTCAAGAATGTTATAAAATCCGATTATGTTGCTTTCGATGTAAACGTCAGGGTTTGTGATTGAATAACGCACACCTGCCTGAGCGGCAAGGTTTACAACAACATCAAAGCCGTATTTCTCAAAAGCTTCATCAATAAGCACTCTGTCAGCAATGTTGCCTTTTACAAAAGTCCATTCGCACCTTTCTTTTGCAGAGGCAAGCTTTTCGATTTCACGAAGTCTGTATTCCTTGATGGAAACATCGTAATAATCGTTCATATTGTCAATGCCGACAATTTTTATTTCATCAACGGTTTTTATAAGCTCTGTTACAAGATTGGCGCCAATGAAACCTGCCGCACCTGTAACAAGCACGGTTTTACCGTTAAGATTAACATTCTGAGCTAACATATTACACCCCATATCTTTTGTATGCCTGAGGAAAAATCCAAGACTTCAACACCTCGGTTTACTTGCGGTTTTAATTCTATCACAAACTTAAAGAAAATACAATCTTACCTCAAAAAATGCCCGTCTTGTTTTGCAATCACCTCCCGTTATCAGATTTTGTATGACAGCTGTGCTGCTATTGTATTGTGTTTTTATATTTTCTTTATATATTTTCATTTCTGTTTAATTTGACGGGCATGGTGTTAGTTTAACATCTTCGGGTGCCATTGCCGCGCCCATATTATTGGCATCCTTTATTGAATAATCCACTATTCTGCCTATATGCACACTCTCTATCCTTGCCCCATTGCCGCTCTTTGCAACAACCGCCGCACCTGCTGCGGTTGCGGTCCATTGCGATGCCGGGTCACGCTGACCGCCGTACTCAAGCGGTGTTCTGAACTGCTTTTCCGCCGAACAGAAATGCGAGGACGTTGACGCTGTTGCAACTCTCGCAAAATCCGACTCAACGCTTATGCCTGCCATACAAAGCGAGAGCGCCATTGTTGAACAGGCACCGTAAAGCCCTGCAAACGGAATCTGCATATCTTTTATGCCGAAAGTGCTTCCCGTGCATTGGTCCAACAGGTCGCCTGCAAAGATAATATCCACATCATTCTCAGGGATACCTGATTTTTTGATTGCCCGCATCAGAGCATCACGGTGCATTGCGCTCTCCGCTTTTTCCCAGCTTGCTTCCCCTGCTGTTGCATCCTCGTAAATAAAATCATACTCTGCGCCGAGAGGTCCTTCCCCCTCTTTTTTGCCAACCACCGCTGCCCTGCCGATTATCACGGGTCGGCTGTCAAGCATAACGGTATGTCTTCCCTGTCTTGTCATATCAATCACCCTTTTGAAATCAAAAAATAAACAAGCCCGTAAACAACTGCCGCTGCCGTACCGTAAACAATTACGGGACCTGCGATTTTGAACATATTTGCTCCTGTGCCGAGAATTCGGCCCTCGCTCTGAAATTCCATTGCGGGTGAAACCACGGAATTCGCAAATCCGGTAATAGGCACAATCGTGCCCGCTCCCGCATAGTAGGCTATGGAATCAAAAACACCGATCGCCGTAAGCACTGCCGTAACGGCAATAATCGTAACGGGAACCATAGCTTTTACCTCGTCTTCATTTAATCCGAGGTATATATACAGCATCCTCAGCCCTTCGCCGCACGCGCATATAAATCCGCCCGTAAGAAAGGCCATAACACAGTTAAAAATCTTCCTTGTAGGAGGAGAAGCTTTTTTCGCCATTTTACTGTATTCATTATCTGATATTGCCACAAAACCGCTCCTTTTTATGATAATTCTAACTTATCTTTTCCCGACATAACAACGGTTATTCAAAAACTGTCAAAACAAAAAGCTTGCCTTGTGAAACGAAGAACAGGTATTCTTCGCATCTGCAAGACAAGCTTTAATTTTGTTTTTTAATGTGTTAATGCAGTTATCAATTCCGAGGCTATCATAGCGATTACCGACGCTGCCCACACGACCACAATAAATATTTTTGCAACCCTGGCATCGTTGATTTCTTTGAGCTTACTGCCGCAGGATTCACAATAACTGTCATTTTCACCCGCCTTTGATGAGCAGATGCCGCACTTACGGTGAGCCTTTTTCACTCTCACCGCCACGTAGGGGACGATTGTATAAACGCTGCAGATGAGCACGGCAACTATCCACCAGCCCGTTTTCATCCCGTGACGGCGTGAATCTATAAAAACAGCTATACCCAAAACAAGCGTAACCGTGCCGAGAACCGCCATCATTATACCGCCTGCCACCATACCAATAAGCATTGCGCCCATATATGCCATATATGTACTCCTTATCCGTTTTCCGCAAGAGTGTTGAGGGTATCACCCGTGAGGCGGTAAATTGTCCAATCCTCCAAAGGCTTCGCGCCGAGAGAAATATAAAAATCAATGCTCGGCTTATTCCAATCAAGGCAGCACCACTCAAGCCTGCCGCAGCCGCGCTCAACGGTAATGGCTGCAAGTCTTTTTAAAAGCGCTTTGCCGTGGCCCTTCCCTCTGTATTCGGGAAGAACAAACAAATCCTCAAGGTATATTCCTGATCTTCCGAGGAAGGTTGAGAAATTATGAAAGAAGAGCGCAAAGCCTACTTCCTTGCCGTTTTCCATAGCGAAAAGAACCTCTGCCTTTCCTTTTTCAAAAATCCATTCTTTCAACAATTCAGGAGTTGCCACAACCTCATCCGTCATTTTTTCATACTCTGCAAGAGCCATTATAAAAGACAGGATAAGCTGAGTATCGTTTTCGTTTGCAAATCTTATATCAGACATTATTTTTTCCTCCGTGAGGCTTTTTGATTTTAAGAGAGGTAAGCTCAAAGCTGAGGTCAACAAGCCATTTCAGCTTTTCGCAATCCACACTGCCGTCAAGAGCAACGGTTATCCAGTTTGTTTTGCTCATATGATACGCCGGAAAGAAGCCCTTTTCATTAAGCAGCGATCCAACAAGAATAGGGTCACACTTAAGATTCATAACATCAACCTTTTCTTCCCCTGCAATCCCGAGATTTGATTTTGAAAGACTCATAACAAGTGCAAACCATTTTTTATTGTTGACGTGGCGGAACACCGTGTTATCGGGATACATCATACACGGATGCTCAGGGATTACCGAATAAGTTTCCGCTATATAGTTTTCCAGCTCTTTTCTGTTCATACCGTTACCGCCGAGTGTGTTTTTTCAATCAAAGTATACCATTCTTTTTTTCTGTTTTCAACCCGGAGAATACTGTTTGCATCCCTCTTCGCTCTGCTGTTCTTTATACCGCTTTTTTCTTTATTGAATTTCCAAAAACAAATTCCGGGAAAAAATTCTTAAAATATATTCCGCTGCAAAATTTTTTCTGAGAATTGTTGCTTTTTTGTTTACGATATGTTAATTTTAATAATGAATAAAAATGTGTGATTTTTATCAACAAAAGCTGTTTGAACCGTAATTAACGTTGGTTTGGGAACACCGGAATTCAGTGTGATTAATCGGGAGAGAGAATGAAAAATTTATATCTTTTTCAGCCGTCGGGCATCATTTCCAAATCCGTATTTTTACCCTATTCAATAGGTACACTTGCGGCATACGCGTTTGAGCACGAAGAAATCAAAGGCTATTACAATCTTTGCGACTTCATCTTTATCAAAAAACCGATTGATGAAGTTATGGCAAGGATAGATAACCCCTGCGTTGCAGGCTTTTCCTGCTATATGTGGAATATCGAATACAACCTTGTTCTCGCGCAGAAGATAAAAGAAAAATGGCCTGAGTGTAAAATA
>JAZNUP010000031.1:0-12373 GCA_045592385.1 Acutalibacteraceae bacterium | reverse complement strand
CCTCTGGGACCTCTGAGTGTTTTGTGAGTGGTGGTGGTTACGATATCGGCATAGGGTACGGGCGAGGGATGAAGACCTGCCGCAACAAGACCCGCAATGTGAGCCATATCTACCATATAAAGAGCGCCTACGGATTTTGCGATTTTGCCTATGCGCTCAAAGTCGATGATTCTGGGATAAGCGGAAGCGCCTGCAACAATAAGCTTGGGCTTGATTTCATTGGCTTTCTTTTCCATATCGTCGTAATCAATAAAGCCGTTGTCATCAAGGCCGTAAGCCTCAAATTTATAAAGCTTGCCGCTTGCGTTTACGGGTGAACCGTGGGTGAGATGACCGCCGTGAGCAAGGCTCATACCCATAACCGTATCACCGGGGTTGAGCACTGCTGAGTAAGCCGCCATATTTGCCTGAGCGCCCGAGTGAGGCTGAACGTTTGCAAAGTTTGCGTTGAAGAGCTTCTTGGCTCTTTCGATTGCGATATTTTCAATCACATCAACGCACTCGCAGCCGCCATAATATCTTTTTGCAGGATAGCCTTCTGCGTATTTGTTTGTAAGAACGCTGCCCAAAGCAGCCATAACTGCGGGGGAAACAATGTTTTCGGATGCAATAAGCTCGATATTTCTTCTCTGTCTCTTGAGCTCACTGTTCATTGCTTCGCCTACTTCGCTGTCAAAGCGGGAAACAAATCCGATTGTGTCGAGATATTCGGGAAACATAAAAAGCCCTCCGTTATTTATTCTTATTTTTTACCTTTAATATGATACCACGAACAAATTGCTGTGTCAAACAACAAAATTCACAAATTATATAATATTATAAACGGAAAAAAGCTTGTAATTCCCCAAAGAATAATGTATACTGTTTTGTAATATGATTAATCATAAATGATAGGAGTTGACGCAATGGACCCCATTAAAGTTGATTTTTCAAAAGGCGACGGCGCAAGAAAGAAGGAAATCGTGATTCCTCCCGAAAAGGCTGCTCTTAAAGTTATACTGAGCATCATCGGTTCTTTGATTGTTGCGGCGGTTGCATTTTACGTAATGCTTCCCGCTATCAATTTCAAATCCTATGATTTCTACATTTACCTTGCGGCAGTAGTTGCTTCTTTTGTAGTTTTCCTTGCTCTGCTTACGGGAGCTGCGGCAAAGCCCGAGTATATTCCTTACGTTAAAAGGAAAGCGATTGTGCCCGCAATTCTTGTTGGCTTAATCGGACTTACCGTTGGAATCGGCTGGCTTGCATCCTGCGTATTCTTCCGTGCGGATGATTACAGCAACCTTATTTCAAGCACTTATGAGCTTACCGCCGAGCAGGGCGCAGAGGCTGAAACCTTCAACGGCTCCAAGGGCATTATTGAAGCTGATTTCTCCGAGGAACTCAACGAAGAAACCGCAAGCAGCTTCAGCTCAATCCCTAAGCTTGACGAAAACGCTGCTGCCGAGCTTTCAAAGAGAGCTCTTTCCTCCCTTGCATCCCTCGGCAAGGTTTCGCAGTTTACCGTTTACCCCGAGTATACCCAGATTAACTACGAATCCAAGCCCGTAAGAGTTGTTCCTCTCCAGTATGCAAGCATCATCAAGTGGATTACCAACACCTCTGAGGGTCTTCCCGGCTACATTATAGTTGATATGGCTGAGGAAAAAACAGAGTTTGTTGAATGCACCGAAGAACTCGGCGGCTACATCAAGTATTCCCCCGCAGAGCATTTCAACGAGCTGCTCAAGCGTCATCTGCGCTTTGAATATCCCACCTATATGTTCGGCGATTCCACCTTTGAAATTGACGAAAACGGCAAGCCCTACTGGGTATGCCCCGTTATTGATAAGACCATCGGCGTTTTCGGCGGTACTGACGTTATCGGTATAGTTCTCTGCGCTGCTGACGGTACCTGCACCGAATACACCATTGAAGAGGTTATTGCAGGCGAAGCTGTTGAAGAAGACGGCACCACCTTCGACCTTACCTGGCTTGACAGAATCTATGATTCCGACCTTCTTGTTGAGCAGTACGATTACTTCGGCAAGTACAACGGCGGTTTCTGGAACTCCGTACTCGGCCAGAAGAACGTTTACGTTACCACCAGCGGTTACAACTACGTTGCAAAGGACGATGACGTTTACCTTTACACAGGCGTAACCTCCGTTACAAGTGACGACTCTATTACAGGCTTCATTCTCATCAATCAGAGAACAAAGCAGTCCAACTACTACGAGGTTCCCGGCGGTACAGAGGCATCGGCTCAGAACGCCGCTCAGGGCCGAGTTAAGGAAAAGGGCTACACCGCAACCTTCCCGCTTCTTCTCAATATCGGCGGCGAGCCCACCTACTTCCTCTCCCTCAAGGACGATTCCGATATCGTTCAGCAGTATGCGCTCATCAACGTTAAGCAGTACAACAACATCGGTGCAACAAGCGAAAGCCTTACCGACTGCCTTGCAAAATACGTTGAGGATCTTGAGAAGAATGAGGTTGACACCAACATTAACGCTGACGACGTTGCACAGCAGATTGAAAACGAAGCAAACGGAGTTGAAACTCCCACTCAGCCCGAGAAGGACGAAAAGCCCGTTGACACTGCTGCAAAAACCGTAAGCGGTAAGGTAGCAGTCAAGAAGGAAGCCGTAATCAGCGGCAACACCGTTTATTACATCAGACTTGATTCCTCCGATGCTTATTATTGTATCGAGGCAAGGGACAGTGAAGAGGCTATAATCCTCAGCACAGGCGACACCGTTACCGTAACCTACACTGACGGCACCGGCGCAATCCTTGAAGCATCTGCAATTACAATAGGTTAAAAATTAATCGGCTTGCACTCAATTTGATTGATGTGCAAGCCGATTTTTTGTTAATTCTTATTCGCCGAGTCAATGAAATTGAAAACTCTTTCAAGCAGGGCAAGCTGCTTTTCCTCTTTGAGGAGCTTTATTGCAATGTGAGGCTTGCCGCCTGAGGCGCTTACCACAACTCTGCCCTTGAAATGTGATGCAAGGATGCTCACCATATTCATATCCAGCTCGCTTATAAGCAAAATCAGCTTATCTGCCTGACGGCGGATTTCATAAATATTGTTCTTTGCCGCTCTGTTTCGCAACAGGGCGATTTTTATAAGTCCGTTTACACTTTCGGGCGGCTCACCGAAGCGGTCTATAAGCTCATCGGTAACGTCGTAGGCATCCTCTTTCGTTTTGATATCCGCAATTCTGCGGTATACCTTGAGCCTTTGCGGTACGCTTTCAATGTAAGTGTCGGGGATGTGGGCATCAATGGGCAGGTCAATAAGGCAGTCCTGCTCGGGAGCGGGCGGTGCTTCACCCTTTTCCTCTTTGATTGCCTGCTCAAGCAGTTTTATATACATTTCGTAGCCCACGCTCTCCATCTGACCGTGCTGCTGAGCGCCGAGCACGTTGCCAGCACCTCGCAGCTCAAGGTCACGCATCGCAATATGGAAGCCTGAGCCGAATTCGGTGAATTCCCTTATGGCATCAAGCCTGCGCGTTGCAATTTCGGAGGGCTGATAGCCTCTGTCAAAGGTGAAATATGCGCTCGCACGCCTTGCGGAGCGGCCTACTCTGCCTCTTATCTGGTGCAGCTGAGCAAGACCCATACGGTCCGCGTGCTCGATAATAAGAGTGTTTACGTTCGGCACGTCAACACCCGTTTCTATAATCGTTGTGCATACAAGGATATCTATATCGCCCTCAAGAAGCCTGCGCCAAACCTCGCTGAGCTCATCCTCGGTCATTTTGCCGTGAGCTATTGCGACAGAAGCGTCGGGCAGTTCCTCCTTGATTCTGGCGGCAACCCGTTCAATGGTTTCCACTCTGTTGTGCAGATAGTAAACCTGACCGCCGCGGCGAAGCTCTGCCTCCATTGCCTGCACGAGCACGGGCATATTGTGCTCTATAACGTAGGTCTGAACGGGTGAACGGTCCTGCGGTGCTTCCTCAAGCACGGACATATCGCGTATGCCGCTCATTGCCATATTCAGCGTTCGCGGAATGGGGGTTGCGGTGAGGGTGAGCACGTCAACCGTGGGGAAGGTTTCCTTGAGTTTTTCCTTCTGTGCCACTCCGAAGCGCTGTTCCTCGTCGATTATGATAAGCCCGAGATTGCGGAATTCAACGTCCTTTGAAATGAGCCTGTGAGTGCCTACCACGATATCAACCAATCCGCTTTTAAGCCCCTGAACGGCCTGCTGGATTTCCTTGCGTGAGCAGAAACGGGACATCATTTTTGCCTCGATCGGGAAGCCCTCAAAGCGGCGGCATACCGTCTGATAATGCTGAAGGGCGAGAATTGTTGTGGGCACAAGGATTGCGCACTGCTTACCGTCGGCAATGCATTTGAATGCGGCGCGCAGAGCAACCTCGGGTTTGCCGAAGCCTACGTCACCGCAAAGCAGACGGTCCATAGGATATGGTTTTTCCATATCCGCTTTGATTTCCGCAATGCAGCGAAGCTGGTCATCGGTTTCGTCAAATTCAAATCTGCGCTCAAAATCGTTCTGCATATCTATATCAGGCGAGAATGCGTAGCCGGGCATATTGAGGCGCTTTGAATAAAGCTCAATAAGCTGCTTTGCCATATCGGCAACGGATTTTTTAACCTTGGCGCGGGATTTCTGCCAGTCCTTGCCGCCGAGGCGGTTAAGCTTGAGGGGCTTTTCGTCATTCTTGGGGCCGATGTATTTCGATACCTGGTCAAGCTGAGTTACGGGCACGTAGAGCACGTCGCTCTTATCGTACTTTATTTTGATGTAATCCTTAACCGTGCCGCCCGAATCAAGCTTTGTAATGCCGTCAAAAATGCCGATACCGTGGGCAGAGTGAACAACGTAATCTCCGCGGTGAAGCTCGTCAAGATTGTTGAAGGCATTCTTCGCGGTGCGCTGCTTTGCTTTTGAAGAGCGGGATGGCATCTTTGCCGCCGCCCTGCTTGAGTAGGTTATGAGGGTGAAGGATGCATTCGGATATTCAAAGCCTGCGGAAAGTCCGCCCGTCATAACGTAAACCGCGCCCTTTTTGAATTGCCTTGGCGGAGTTTCGGTATAAATGCAGTCAATTCCCTCTTTTTTAAGGTCGTTATAAAGAGCGGCAGAAGCCTTGGAAGTGCCTGCAAGGATTGCAAGGGTGTGCTCCTTTATGCTTCTCACGGAGTCGATATCCTCCATAAGTGCGGCAACCGAGCCGCTCCAGGGATTAATCTGCTTTGCGGTGAATGAAACAAGCTCTTTTACGGGAGTGTCAAAGCTGCCACGCGGCAGGTTGTCAAGGTAAAAGGTTTTGTTTTCAACGTAGGCGGCAAGCAGGTCGCCGGCGCAGAGAGTGTATCTGTCAAGCCCCTTGCACAGCGTGCCGTCCTCAAAAAGATTCTTTATGCTTTCATTCATCAGCTCGCACGTGGCATTGAACTGAGTGCGCACTGCGAAGCTTTCAACAACGGTGAGAAAGCAGCCCTGCAGATAGTCCAGCACGCTTGCGGCTTCAGGATAAATGAGCGGCATATATTTATCGAGCGATGAGGGAATCAGCTCATCCTCAAGGCTTCTTGCATCGCGCTCAAGATTTTCGAGCGCCTTGCCCTTTATTCTTCGCGATTTTGCAAAGGCACGGATTTCGCGCGAGAGCTTTATCGGGTCGCATAAAACCTCCCTCGCAGGGGTTATGCGTACGGATTTTATGTTGCTTATTCTTCTCTGGGATTCAACGTCAAAGGTGCACACGCTGTCCGCAGTGTCGCCCCAGAATTCTATTCTGAAGGGATGCTCCGAATCGGGAGCAAAGAAATCGAGAATTCCGCCCCTGAGCGCAAACTGGCCGGGTCCGTCTACTTGGTCGCAACGGGAATAGCCCGCTGAAATCAGCAGGGAAACAAGGGAATCAATATCAGTGCTTTCGCCCTCCTTGAGGGTGATGCATCTTTGCTCAAGCACGTCGGGCGGCACGGTAAGCTGGCTGAGCGCTTCCGCAGACATTACGACGGCGGTAAAATCGCCCGTGAGCATTTTATCGAGCGCTTTGAGGCGCGCGTGCTCGTATTCTCTTGAAATGCTCTGGGAAGTGAGGAATGAAAAATCCCTTGCAGGGTATAGGAGGGCGTTTGCTCCGAATGCGTTGAGGTCGCTTACAATGCGGTTGGCATCAGCTTCAAGCGGAGTTATAACCACGGCTTTTTTGTTGAAAACCTCACACAGTGAGCTGATTATATGCGCCTTGTGCACGAGCGAAAGCCCCGTCACTCCGACAGGGTAGCGGTTGCTCTGCACCGCGTTCATCATTGAACGGAACTCAAAGCTTTTTTCTAATTCTTTTGAAAAACAGGACATAGTTACCTCTTAAATTTCAATGCCGAGTGAGGCAAGAGAATCAATGAAATGCTGAAGGTCGGAGTGGTTGAAGCAGTGAGCGTGAAGTCCGCACTTCTCGGCGGCTTCGGTGTTGGCGGCGGTGTCGTCAACAAACAGACATTCCTCCGCCGTGAGCGAGAATTTCTCAAGTGTTGCTTCAAATATTTCAGGCTCGGGCTTGAGAAGCTTAAGGTCGGCGGAAATAACAAATCCGTCAAACAGACTCAGGGCCTTTATACGGTCCTTTATATCGTAAAAATAAAACGGAATGTTTGAAAGCAGATAGATTTTAAGCCCCTTTGCCCTGAGCTTTTCAACAACGGCATACATATCTTCAAACTCGGGCATATAGTTGCCCCAGTTTTTAACCATCGGCACTAATTCTGCGTAGGCTTCGGGAGATATGTATTCTTCAATCTGCCTGCACGCTTCCTCTGCGGTAAGGGTGCCGCGGTCAACCTCGCGCCAGGCGGTGCTGCCGAAAAGACGGGAGAGGATTATTCCGCCGTCCTCTGCGTTAAAGTGCTCACCTATAACCTTTTTGGGGTTAAAATCAATCAGCACTCCGCCCAAATCAAATATAATGTTTTTAATCATAACGTATCACCTGTGTAAAAACACCTGCCCCGGAGCGGTTAAGCCCCGGGGTATAAAAGCAGATTATTTATCAGTTATTGTCTATTGTCGTTTCTTCTGGGTCTTCTGTCACGGTTGTTGAAATCCTTGCGGGGAGCTCTGCGCTGAGAGGGGTCGGGGAGAGTGTTCTCGGGAACAAGACCTTCTACCTCGATGAGAGCTTCGCGGCGGGAGAAGTTGAGTCTGCCCTGGTCATCCTTGGGAAGAATCTTAACGATAACTTCATCACCTACGTTTACAACGTCCTCAACCTTTTCGGTTCTCTTGACGTCGAGGTGGCTGATGTGTACCATACCCTCTTTGCCGGGAGCGATTTCAACGAAAGCGCCGAAGCTCATAAGGCGGGTAACAACACCCTTGTAGATTGCGCCTTCTTCGGGATCGTTAGCGATTGTTTCAACAATGCCGATTGCACGCTGAGCGCACTCAAGGTCAGTTGAGGAAACAAAGATGCTGCCGTCCTCTTCAACGTCGATCTTGCAGTTGCACTCTGCGCAGATCTTCTGGATAACCTTGCCCTGCTTGCCGATAACGTCGCCGATCTTGTCGGGGTCGATCTTGGTGGTAAGCATCTTGGGAGCCCACTTTGAAAGCTCCTTGCGGGGCTCGGGGATAACGGGAAGCATAATTTCGTCAAGAATGTAGCATCTTGCCTTATCAGTCTTATCAAGAGCTTCGCGGATGATTTCGGGGGTAAGGCCGTGAACCTTGAGGTCCATCTGGATTGCGGTGATACCTTCCTTGGTACCTGCAACCTTGAAGTCCATATCGCCGAAGAAATCTTCAAGACCCTGAATGTCAACCATAGTCATAAAACGGTCGCCCTCGGTAACAAGACCGCAGGAGATACCTGCAACGGGAGCCTTGATGGGAACGCCTGCTGCCATAAGTGAAAGGGTTGAGCCGCAAACTGAGCCCTGAGAGGTTGAACCGTTGGAGGAAAGAACCTCGGAAACAAGGCGGATGCAGTAGGGGAACTCCTCAACTGAGGGAATAACGGGGAGAAGAGCCTTTTCAGCAAGAGCGCCGTGGCCGATTTCTCTTCTGCCGGGGCCTCTTGAGGGCTTTGTTTCACCTACGGAGTAGGAGGGGAAATTGTAATGGTGGATGTAACGCTTGGTTTCTTCTTCGTCAATACCGTCAAGAAGCTGAACGTCGCTCATGGGGCCGAGGGTTGTAACGGTGAGAACCTGAGTCTGTCCTCTGGTGAACATACCTGAGCCGTGAACTCTGTCAAGAAGGTCAATCTCAGCGTTGAGGGGACGGATTTCGTCAATACCTCTGCCGTCTACGCGCTTGCCGTCGTCAAGAAGCCAGCGGCGGACAACGTACTTCTGTACCTTGTAAAGGCACTCCTCGATTTTGAGCTCCATTTCGGGATAGATTTCATCGAACTTCTCGTGAACCTTATCGTAAACGGGCTTAAGGCGTTCGTCACGGATGCGCTTGTCGTCTGTATCAAGTGCAAAGCGGATATCCTCGATAGCGAAATCCTTGATAGCCTCGTACATTTCGGGATCGCGATCGTTTGAGGGGAAGTCAATCTTCTCCTTGCCGCAATCCTCGCGGATTTTGTTAATGAATTCAACAACCTTCTGGTTTTCCTTGTGAGCGAACATAATACCGTCAAACATATCGTCGTTGGAAACTTCGTTTGCGCCTGCTTCTATCATAGCAACAAGCTCGCTTGTTGAAGCAACGGTAACGTACATTCTGGATTTCTCACGCTGCTCAAGGGTGGGGTTGAGAACGAATTCGCCGTCAACAAGACCTACAACGGAGCTTGCAACGGGGCCGTCCCACGGAATTTCGGAAATTGAAATAGCGATGGAAACGCCGAGCTGTGCAGCGATTTCGGGCTGGCAGTCGGGGTCAACTGACATAACGGTTGCAACTACGCCTACGTCATTTCTCATATCCTTGGGGAAAAGGGGTCTGATGGGGCGGTCGATAACGCGGGAAGCAAGGGTAGCCTTTTCGCTTGCCTTGCCTTCACGGCGCTGGAATGAACCGGGGATTCTGCCTACGGAGTAGAGTTTTTCTTCAAAGTCAACTGAAAGAGGGAAGAAGTCAACGCCTTCTCTGGGCTTTGCAGCCATAGTAGCTGTGCAGAGAACGTTGGTTTCGCCGTAGCGAACAAGGCAGGCGCCGCCTGCAAGCTGAGCCATCTTGCCTACTTCCGCCACGAAAGGACGGCCGGCAATTTCGGTTTCGTACTTTTTGAAAGCTTCAAAAAACATATTGTTTACCTCTCTGTATTATATTTCCACAGGCGAACGGTTTAGCAATAAATCCGATGCCCGAACTCCTGCTCGGACGCCCGATTCACTTCTAAAACCGGATGAACGCCTGAAAGATTGCATTTTGTCATAAATCGCAACAGAGCAGGCGGGAAAAATCCTGCCTGCTCTTATCGGCTAAATTATTTACGCAGACCAAGTCTTGCTACGATTGAACGGTAACGTTCGATATCGTTCTTCTTAAGGTACTCAAGAAGGTTGCGGCGGTGACCAACCATCTTGTGGAGGCCGCGGCGGGAGTGGTTATCCTTCTTGTGGATCTTAAGGTGCTCGGTAAGGTCAGCAATTCTCTTGGAGAGAACAGCGATCTGAACCTCGGGTGAGCCTGTGTCGCCTTCGTGAGTTGCGTACTCGAGCATTATAGCTCTTTTTTCTTCCTGTGTCATAATCTTTCACCTCATTAAAATATTAGCCTCGCACCCAGACAGCGGCAGGTGATTACCTTATAATAAGGTTTACTCCGCACACCGAGTTACGGGCAAAGTGCAAAAGGAAGTATATCACACCTTTTTTAATTTGTAAAGCCTTTTTTCAAAAAGTATGCTTTTTCGTCCTTTTTCACATTTTGACAGTATTGTCCGATTTCTTTTTGCGGCATATTATGCTTTTGAGAGCGTGCTCTCGGTAAAACAAGGCGCCGTGCTTCGGGGTGATGCGTACCGCATCCTCAGGGGAGCCCCGTGCAAAGCGGTGCCATTATATAGACGGGAAGCGTTACCGTTTCCCGTCACTATAGAGTGACTACATTCAAACTCCATACGGTTTTGAAAGGCATCTTTCCGTCACTCTAATTAAAGAGCGCCATAGGGTCAACGGCTTCACCGTTTTCGAGTAATTCAAAGTGGATATGGGATTCATCGGCGCTTTCAACGGGTACGGCTGCCGCCGTGCCTATTTTTTCGCCCGCTTTCACACTGTCGCCTTTTTTGACGGCGGTGATTTCGTCAAGCCCACAGTATTTTGCGGAAAGTGAATCTGAAATCTTCACTTCAATCACCGTGCCCCACAGTCCGTCGGTATAAACGTCTGAAACCGTGCCGTCAGCGGCATTGTATACGGGGTCGCCTGCTTTTGCGGCAAGGTCAACTCCGGGGTGAGCACGCCAATCCTCCATAGTGGCACTGTATACGGGCTTGCCGCAGCTGAAGCCTTTAATCACCTTACTTTCAACGGGCAGCACGTACTGTGTTTTTGCGGTTTGCTCAACGGTTTCTTTCTCTGTTACGGATTTTTCTTCACTGTCACGGGGGTCGAGAATTCCGCTTACAACCTCGTTTACTTCCATAGCGGAGGTCGGCTCTTCTTCATCCCATACTATGGTTACGCGGCTTATTTCGCTTTCCTGCTTCGCACTGTCGTTCACAGCGCTGAAGGTGCCTGCGCCTGCCGCAAGCAGGCAAATGAGCACGGCAAAATAAAATCTTTTACCCTTGAGAAGCTTTTTTGTTACGTATTTCATGGCAAAATCTCCTTAAATCCGCCTTGCGGCTTTTTCAGAAGATATTTTTACCCGTAACGTGCTATGTTATACCTGAAAAATGAAACTTAGCCGTTGACTTCCTGCGGTTTTTTAAATGAAATGCCTTTTTTCTTCATCTGAGCTTTTATTACGAAGTAAAGACCGAACTGAACAAAGAACGTTACCACCCACGAAATGGGATAAGCCCAGTAAAGATTTATAAGCGTTCTGTTGAACGGAAGGATTACGTAAATCCAGAAGATTCTTATTCCGCAGCCGCCGAGGAGTGAGATTATCATAGGCTCTATGCTCTTGCCCATTCCTCTTACCTGACCTGCGGCAACGTCCATAAGCGAGCAGAAGAAATAGAAGGGCATTATGAGCATAAGTCTCTCTGCACCGATTGCAATAACCTCGGGGTCCGTGGAGAAAAGACCTACTATAAAATCGCTCAGGAAGTATCCTGCAGCGCCCATTGAAACACCTACTATAACCGTCATTATTAAGCAGTAACGGTAGATTTTGCCGATGTTGAAATAGCTCTTTGCACCCATATTCTGGGAGGTGAAGTTCATAGTAGTCTGAGCGATTGCATTCGTGCAGGTGAAAACGTAGGAATCGAAGTTGGAGCCTGCCGCAATTCCTGCCATTGCAACGGAGCCGAAGGAGTTTACCGTTGTCTGAATAATAACGTTTGAAATTGAGAAAAGGGAATTCTGAATGCCCGCAGGCAGACCGATGCGAAGAATTTTTTTCAGCTCCGACGGATAAATGCGAAGCCTTGAAAAATAAAGACGGCAGGCGTTGTTCATACGAAGCAGGCAGCGCACTACGAAGAATGCCGATATGTATTGCGAGGCTATCGTGCCTATCGCAACACCTGCAACGCCCATATCAAAGAAAATAACAAGAATGAGGTTGATACCAACGTTTACAAGGCCCGAAAGGCTGAGGATGAACAAAGGCCTTTTGGTATCGCCGGTAGCTCTTAGCACGGAAGCACCGAAGTTGTAGACGAGTGAGCCGGGTGCGCCGAGGAAATATATTTTAAGGTAAAGCGTTGCAAGGTCAAGCACATCGTCGGGTGAGCCCATAAGCTTAAGCAGAGAGCCGGACATAAAATAACCGAAAGCGCCTATGCCGAAGCCGCACAAAACGCTCAGCAGCATTGCGGTGTGGGTGCATTTGTGAATTCTCTCCTCATCACGGGCACCGATGTGGCGTGCAATAACAACGCCTGCACCCATGGAAAGGCCAAGAAAAATATTGAGCAGCAGGTTGACGAGCGAGCCCGTGGAGCCTACGGCGGCAAGAGCCTCCTTGCCTGCAAATCTGCCTACTACCACAACGTCTGCCGTGTTGTAAGCGAGCTGAAGCAGACCCGTGAGCATCAGCGGCAGGGAAAATATGAGTATCTTTTTCAGAAACGGGCCTTTGGTCATATCGAGTGCATACCGTTTGTTCATACGCCGTATTCCTCCTTTAGAGTGACTGCATTCGAACTAAATACGCCGCAAAGGTCGGATTTCCGACCCACCGAAGCGTTTTTTTCTTCGCCATACGACAGTATGGCTTCATAAAAGAAACGCTCCGCTGAATCAAAACTGCGACCTTTTCGGTGCT
>JAZNUP010000030.1:0-3647 GCA_045592385.1 Acutalibacteraceae bacterium | reverse complement strand
CACCCATATGAAAAACAAAGGCATAAACGGTGTAAATCTTCGCTACTGCGGTATTTTTGACGGCGGTACAAACCAAAAGGAAATTGATTCTTCCGCAGATATACTAAGAAGGCTCGGTTCGGAAAGCGGACTTCGGGAGCTTTATTCCTACGTGGATTCACAGAATATGCAGCTTTTCCTTGACGTTAATCTGCTTTCTTCCGCATCAGGATTCACTTCGAGTGAGAATGCGGTTGACCTTCACGGTAACAAGCTTAAAGCCGACTTTGAAAACAGCCTTTCAAAATACATCGGCAGCGAGGTTTATTCCAGAACTCTCCGTTCACCCTCGGGGCTTGATAAAACAGTTAAAAACCTCTTGAAGAACACACGATATTACTCTTTCTCGGGCTTTTGCCTCAACGATATCGGCACAACCTTGTATTCAACCTACGGTTTAAAGCCCTTCAACACCTCACAGACAGCAAATATCATTTCACAGGCAATTACTCCCCTTACCACAAACAAGCCCACTATGACCGTTTACGGCAACTTTTACGCTATAAAGAACGTTGACGTTATAGTAGACCTTCCCCTTGAAACGTCCGTTTCCGAAAGCGGATCATATATGGCAGTGCCGTTTCTTCAGCTCATTCTTCATTCGAGCATTGATTATTCAGGCAAACCGCTCAATCTCTACCACGATCCTCAGGAGGCAATGCTGCGCCACATAGAATACGGCGCCTGCCCCGGATACGAATGGTGCTATGAAAAAATCTCCTCTGAGGAAAATTCGGATTTCTATTACGATTCCTGGATTAACTCAGCCGCTGATTTTTACACCAAAGCAAACGATGCGCTCGGCGATTTGAGAGACGCAAGAATAGTTGACCATTCTCAGGTAAGTGACGGCGTTTTTCTTACCGAGTATGATAACGGAGCTCTTATATACGTAAATTATACCGATAAAGATTTTGACACAAAGGGCGTTATAGTAAACGCGAGAGATTTTATAAGAGTTAACTGAAAGGAGTTTTAACTATGCCTTATATCAACACTACCGTAAGCACAAGCATTTCAAAAGAAGCTCAGACTTCAATTAAAGCAAAGCTCGGCAAAGCTATTTCGCTTATCCCCGGTAAAACCGAAAGCTGGCTTATGCTTTCATTCAACGAAAACAAGGATATGTATTTCAAGGGAAGCAACGAAAAGCCTCTCGCTTACGTTACGGTAAGCCTTTTCGGCTCAGCAAGCGACAGTGCATACGACGCTCTTACTGCAGAAATCACAAAAATAATAAACGAAGAGCTCACTATTGACCCTGCGTGCATTTACGTTAAATACGAAGAAATCAGCCACTGGGGCTGGAACGGTGTAAACTTCTGATAATGAGCAAAGGCAAGCACGAACTAATCTTAATTGCAACGGCACTTATTATCCTCGGTGCGTTATTCGCTTATGCAAACTTCAGCTCCCCTGATTTGTATGCTTCAAGCACACCGACCGACAAGCAGCCTTACGTTGTTACGCCAAGCGTATCAACCTCTTCTAACGGCGAAGTTTTCAATGAATATGACGTTGATGCCGAATATCCCTACAAGGATTATTCACTTGTAAATATAAACACGGCTGACGTTGAAAAACTCTGCACCCTGAGCGGTATCGGTGAAGCAAAGGCAAAGGCGATTATAGAATACCGCAACGAAAACGGTAAATTCTATTCCGTATACGATCTTGAAAACGTAAGCGGCATAAGCCGTAAAACAATTGAAGAAAATATTGACAGACTTACTTTATAAGCAAAATCCCTCCCGACGGAAAAATCCGAAACGGGAGGGTCTTTTTTATTTATACAACTCCGACAAAACCTTACCCACGTTTTCTCGCGTGATGAAGGTTGCCATATCATCCATAGGAGTGGGATCACGGTTAATAAGAACAAGGTTTTTGCCCGAAAAATAACGAACAAATCCGGCGGCAGGATATACGGTAAGGCTTGTGCCTGCCACAATAAGGGTATCCGCCTTCATAATATGCTCACACGCACCCTGCACCGTTTCACCGTCAAGCCCTTCTTCATAAAGCACAACGTCAGGCTTTACAATCCCCGAGCATTCGCACCTCGGAATGCCGGTTGAATTAATTATAAAGTCAAAATCGTGGAATTTTCCGCATTTCATACAGTAATTGCGCCACACACTGCCGTGAAGCTCGTAAACACTTTTACTGCCTGCAAGCTGATGAAGATTATCTATGTTCTGCGTAACCACAGCTTTGAGCTTACCCTCTGCCTCAAGGCGCGCAAGAGCAAGATGCGCTGCATTGGGTTTAGCTGACGGGCAAAGCATTTTATCCCTGTAAAAACGGTAAAACTCCTGTGTATTCTCCATAAAAAAAGTATGGCTCAGAATTTTCTCGGGCGGATAATCATATTTCATGGAATAAAGACCGTCAACACTCCTGAAATCGGGAATTCCGCTTTCCGTGGAAACCCCCGCACCTCCGAAAAATACAATATAATTACTTTCATCAATTATCTGCCTGAGAGTCTTCATAAAAGCACCTCTTCCTCTTATTTAAAAACGGCGCTGTTTTCACAACGCCGCATTTGTTTACATAGGATTTGAATTCTTGTAAGTTGTAAACCTGAATTGAAGCTCCTTGTGCTCCATAACTTCACTTTCCTCTGCGAGTGACCACGAGCTTTCGTTATCAAGATTGGGGAAAAACTTTTCCGCCGCCTTATCGCCTGCGTCAACCTTGGTAACGTAAGCTGTATCGCAGTAAGGGATGAGCTGAGCATAAACCGAAGCTCCTCCGCAGACGTAGATACTCTCGGTGTCAAACTGCTTAAGAGTCTCAAGCAATTCGGGTATACTGTGGCAAACGGTTACGTCGGGCGCAGACCACGAAAGATCATCGCACAAAACAACGTTAGTTCTGCCGGGGAGAGCCTTCTGACCGGGGAGTGAAAGCAGAGTAGCAAGACCCATTACCACCACATTACCCATAGTGTGCTCCTTGAAAAACTTCATATCGGCAGGAATATGATAAAGCAAATCATTATTGCTTCCGATACCCCAGTTTTTATCAACGCAAACAATAGCTTTCATAGCTCCTCCTCAGATTGCAACGGGTATTTTGATATCAAACCCGTGGAATTTATAATCGGTAAGCGCAAAACTGTCCCTCGTAAAAGAGTAGAAATCGGTTATGCTCTTATCCATTTCAAACTTAGGTGCATCATAAGGCTCACGCTCTATGAGCTCCTTGATGATGGGCACGTGACGGTCGTAAATATGAGCATCGGCAATAACGTGAACAAACTCACCCGCTTCAAGACCGCTGACCTGAGCCATCATGTGGACAAGCGCCGCATACTGGCAGACATTCCACGCATTAGCAGCAAGCATATCCTGTGAACGCTGATTGAGAATTGCATTGAGTTTGTTTCCCGTCACATTGAATGTCATACTATACGCACACGGGTAAAGCTTCATTTCGCTCAAATCACTGTGAACATAGATATTTGTCATTATTCTTCGGCTGTGAGGGTTGTTTTTTAAATCATAAAGAACTCTGTCAACCTGATCAAACTCACCCTCGGGATACTTATGCTTAACACTCATCTGATATCCGTAGGCTTTTCCAATTGAACCATCCTTATC
>JAZNUP010000029.1:0-3744 GCA_045592385.1 Acutalibacteraceae bacterium | reverse complement strand
GTTTGTTCTATGCGGATGATGAGTTCGACCCCAACAATAAGTCGCTTAAGCCCGTATATGAATTCAAGCCTTTCAGGGATTATTTCCTTTCCTGGTTCCCTGAGGGCTGCACTGATGCTGAGTATATAATTGCACAGTATGACGGCTGTGTTGCATATATGGATGCTTGCATCAATCAGGTTCTTGAAAGACTCAGAACTCTTGGTGTTGAGGATGATACCATTGTTGTTTTCACATCAGACCACGGTGAAACACTTTATGACCACGACTGTTATTTTGACCATCATTCAATTTACGATAACGTTCTTAACGTACCCTTTGCGTTCAGGTATTCGGGCTTCCCTTATTGCGGCAGAATATCTGATATCTGCCAGATAAAGGACGTAATGCCCACTATTCTTTCCCTTTGCGGTATTGACAGCGGTATTGAATTCGACGGCAGAGATATGACTAAGGCTGTTACGGGCGAGGGTGTTAAGCAGGAGAGTGAGTTCTACATCACCGAGGCTACGTGGATGCGCAAGCACGGCTGGAGAACTCCGGAATGGAAGCTTATGGTTGCTCTTGAACCGGACTTCCACTTTAAACCGGAAATTGAGCTTTACAATCTCATTGATGACCCTCAGGAGCTCAACAATATTGCTGATAAGGAACCTGAAGTTGTTGAATTCCTTAAGGCAAGAATGGAAGCTCACATCAAAAAACGCGAGGCTGAGACCGGCAGAACAAATCCTATGTACACCAACCTTGATTGGAACGGATTTGGCAGACCCTTTGAATCCTCACAGGAAGCATACGATACTCTCCATATCGGTGACCCCGAAGCCGCTAAAAAGCTTCAGGCAAAGCTTGCTGAAATGGGCGTTGAAGATTAAAGAAAGTAAGGCGATACTATGCAAAGAACCTGTGTTATAGGCATGGGTCCTATCGGTAATAATCACGCAACTGCATACACTCAGTGCGAATGTGCTGAGTTGGTAGGTGTTTGCGATAAGAATCCGGAGCGTGCCAGAAAAGCCGGCGAAAAATACGGTGTTCCGTATTTCCTTGATGCTCAGCAGATGCTTGATGCTCTCAAGCCGGATATCTGTTCTGTTGCAACGGGCGGTTATGAGTATTCAAGCGATCACTGTGAGCCTACTCTTCAGGCGCTTGAGTCCGGTTGCCACGTTCTTGGTGAAAAGCCCATAAGCAACTCCTTAAAGGATGCAAAGCTTATGGTTGATACTGCCGAAAGGCTTGGCAGATGCTACGGGATTGACCTTAACCACCGTTTTACACCTGCTGCAAGGCAGGCGAAAAAGTGGCAGGATGACGGCAGAATAGGCGAGCTTCTGTTTTGTAATATGGCGCTTTGGATCGGCAAATTTATGCCCCTTGACTCTGTTTTCTATCACCTTAAAGCGCTTAACCCTCATTCTGTAAACATTATGCAGTATTTCTGCGGTCCTGTAAAAGAAGTTTCCTGCTTTGCTATGAAAGCAAGCGGAAGGGACATTTACTCAACTTCTTCCATCAATATGCGCTTTGAGTGCGGAGCGGTAGGTCATCTTACAAGCTCTTATGATATCAAGCGCGGTCATCCTATGGAGCGTTGCGAAGTGGCAGGGGTTGACGGCAGATTTATCTTTGAGGATATGTGGCGCGAGGCTGTGCTTTATCCCGCGGATTCCTGGGTTAAAGAGGTTTATACCAACCCTGTTTTTGACGGATTTGCAGGCTTTTACGATACTTTCAAGGATAGGATACATACCTTTGTCCGTCAGGTTGATGCAGGCGCAAAGCCTGAGGAAATTGACGGAAGCGGCAAGGAAGGCCTTGAAGCTTCAAGAGTTATCCACGCAGCTATTCAGTCTATTAAAGAAAACGGCGCTGTTATTCAGGTGTCTTCAATAACAGAATAAATATGAAAGGATTTTGATTATGGCTAATTCACCTTTAAAAGTCGGTGTAGTAGGTATGGGTGGCATCGGACGCACACATTGCAGAGCGTATGTTGCCGATGAGCTTGCAGAGCTTGTTGCGGTTTGCGACCTTATCAAAGAAAGAGCTGACGAAGCCGCAGAGGAATTCTCGGTTCCTGCTTTTTACAGCCTTAAGGAAATGCTTGCAGCTTTCCCTGAGCTTGATATAGTTGACGTTACCACCAGCGGACTTGAAAACGGAAGCTGGCACTATGAGCCCGTAATGGAAGCTCTTGATGCAGGTAAGAACGTTTTAACAGAAAAGCCCATTTCAAATAATATAATTGAAGCCAGAGAGATGGTTGATTACGCTACTAAAAAGAACGTATATCTCGGCTGCAATCTCAATCATTTCTTCTCAGAGCCTGCCGATATAGCAAGGCAGTATATTGCTGACGGAAAAATTGGTGAGCAGATTTACTGTATAAACAAAGTTGGATTTAACGGAAGCGTTATAGTGCCTTCTGATATTGATAAGAATTCCCGTTGGCAGCTTCCCTATTCCCACGCGAAGGCATTCCTTACCCATCCCTTCTCGGTTATGCGCCATTTCTGCGGTGACGTTACCCACATTCAGGCATTTATGGATAAACCCGGCCCCCGCAGACAGGGCGGCGACCTGATGCTTTCAATTCAGAGCATTCATATGAAGTTCCAGAACGGCTGTGTTGGTTATCTTCTTTCACAGAGAGGCGATGCACATTTCGGCCTGGGCGGATGGTGGAGCTTTGAGCTTGCAGGCACAAGCGGTACCTTCTGCATTGAAAACTGCGTTGAACAGATTACTTACTGGGAGCTGGATAAGGAGCCTGTTGTTCATAATACGGGAGTTACAGATTTCGGCGCAACCTTCCCAATCAGAATTCACGCTTTCCTTGAGGATATTACAAACGGAGTTCCCAAAGAGCATATCCGAGCAAGCGGCAGAGATGCCCTCGCCACAATGGAATACATATTTGCTGCAATTGATTCGTTTGAATCAGGTGGTCAGATTGTACGTCCCCACGCTCTTCCTCCCATTCACGGCGATTGCCGCATAATCAAATAATCAAAAGTAAAAAAATGAGCCGTCTCACCTTGGTGAGACGGCTCTCTTTGTTTTTTGTTAATCGTTCATAACAGCTTCCTTAATTCCTGAAGCAAGGCCGGCGATTGACTGAATTTCGCTGGGGATAATAATCTTTGTAGCTTTACCGTCAGCGGCAGTTTCAAAGGCTTCAAGGCTCTTTAAGGTAAGATAACCTGATTTGGGATCGGATTCGTTGATGAGAGCAATAGCCTTTGCTCTTGCCTGCTCAACCTTGAGGATAGCTTCAGCTTCACCCTCAGCTTCGCGGATTTTTGATTCCTTGATTGCTTCTGCACGCAGGATAGCTGCCTGCTTTTCACCTTCGGCTGCAAGAATCTGGCTTTCCTTGTGACCTTCCGCAACAAGCACCTTACTTGCCTTTTCACCCTCAGCGTTGAGGATAGCTTCACGGCGCTGACGTTCAGCCTTCATCTGCTTTTCCATAGCGTCCTGAATTTCCTTGGGAGGAATGATGTTTTTAAGCTCAACTCTGTTTACCTTGATGCCCCAAGCATCGGTTGCCTCATCAAGAATAACTCTGATTTTGGCGTTGATTGTGTCACGTGAGGTGAGGGTACTGTCAAGCTCAAGGTCACCAATGATGTTACGCAGGGTGGTAGCGGACAGGTTTTCGATGGCGGTGATGGGAGATTCCACGCCGTAGGTAAAGAGCTTGGGGTCGGTGATTTGGAAAAACACCACCGTGTCAAT
>JAZNUP010000028.1:0-16376 GCA_045592385.1 Acutalibacteraceae bacterium | reverse complement strand
TTCTTTTTGATTACAATAACGGCGGCGGTGAGGATTGCCGCGGCGGCGACGGGGATGATTATGTAAAGCTTATTGGCAAAGAAAAATTCTTTCCAATCCGTGGTTTTGGTCTGATTTGCGGATAAATCGGGGTCTGTGGTGACTTCATTGGAAAGTGTGGTTTCTTTTGCAACTATTGTTTTTTCGTAGTAGTTGGTAAGAGGGTATACGCCGTTGGTGTCGTCACCGCCGTCTGGAGAGAAGTTACCAGAGTTACCGCGAAAGAACAGCGCAAAGAACTTTGATAAACGGGGATTTTTTTGCGTTTTTCACTTGACATACCTTCTTTTTAATTTTTTGGACAGGTATTCTTTCTTTTCCCCTATCCAATTATATGTCAAAATATGAACTTTGTCACAGAAATTTTTTAACTTTTTTTGAATAAACACCAAAGTTTGGAGTATTGCACAAGCGCACAGCAGGAAATTTGTGGAAGATTAACCGGGAATTCCGTTGTTTCAGATGCGGTAAGAAAAAAACCGCCCTGCCGTACAGCAGAGCGGTGTTAGGGTGTGTTGTGTATCAGTCAACAAAGAATGAATTGTTTCTCAGTGCCGAAAGCATAATTTCGGCGCTTTTTATATTTGTGGCAAGGGGGATTGCGTTTACGTCGCAGAGCCTGAGAAGCGCCGAAACGTCGGGCTCGTGAGGCTGAGCGGTGAGGGGGTCGCGCAGAAAGATTACAAGGTCAAGCTGACCGTCCGCAACCATTGAGCCTATCTGCTGGTCGCCGCCGAGAGGTCCGCTCTTCATTCTTTCGATTGTAAGACCTGTTTCACCCATTATAAGAGTGCCCGTGGTGCCTGTTGCGTAAAGCTCGTGACCCTCAAGAACGTCCTTGTACTTAACAGCAAGGTCCGTGATTGCGCCTTTTTTCTTATCGTGAGCAATAAGTGCAATTTTCATTTTTTATCCTCCTCAGATTACGTCCTTATAAAACTCGTTGATGTAAGCGTCAATATCGCTCCTTGTGCACTTGAGCGGACCGGGAGTTTCCATTTTAAGAGAAACTGTGGCGGTTGCAGTGAGAAGGGAATCCTTGATGGAGTGGGTAAGGCGCTCGTTTATGTAAGCGGCGAAGGTGGTGTCACCTCTGCCTGTTCTGCCGCTTAAGTTCCTTGCTCTTATGGGGCAGGTGAAGAAATCCTTGCCGTCGTAGGCGAGAACCTCGCTGTTGTGAGTGATGCATACCTCTTTTGCACCCCAGGAGTACAGAAGCTTTGCAGCCTCAAAGCGGTCATCAAGACCCGTAAGGATTTTTGCCTCAGCCGCGTCTGTCTTAAGATAGCTGATGAGGGGAAGGAGATCCTTTTTATCGCTCCAATCCTCGAAATGCATTGAGCCGTCATCGTTCACGTGGCGCAGAAGAGCCTGAACGTCAACTGCAAGGGGGCCTTTTTTGGCAAGAGCCTCAATAAGCTCACGGCTGAAATCGCCGTAAACAAGGCCTGCAAGGTGGTAGATATCCGCAGAAAGCTCAGGGATATCCTGCATTGTGAAGGGGTCGCCCTTGCTGGAGCAGCGGCAGGTGCGTGTTTCCTTATCGGGGGTGAAATATTTGTTTGACATAGTGGTTGATTTTTCGCAGAAGGTGCAGTAGATATCCTCTTTGTCAATCGTGAAGCAGTCAAGCCTTGATTTGTCCGCGGGGGCAACCTTGGTAACTGCCGCAACGGTGTGACCCAGAGCGTGAGCACTTGCGGAGGAATATATTACGGCGCCGCCTACGATATCAACGGTATTGTCAAGATGGTCGGTATTGGTATCCATCGTAATGTGGCCGATTATGGCAGAAGAATAATGCTTCATTGTTCAAATCTCCTTTCAATATGATGAAATTGCGGCTTCAAATTCCGCTCTTTTTTCTTCAATTACGGTGTTCTTAAGCAGATTGAGGCGAAGGATTTCGCAAGCCTTCATATAGTCCTTCGTCATAAAATCGCCGCCGATGATGTTTGCCTTTGCAAGGCGGTCGGGATTTTCGGCAATGGCATTGATTATGGACTTGAAGTAGGGGCGCAGATCTTCGTCAAGCTCGCGCGGCCATTTGAATATGGAATTCTCGGTGCCGAGGCCCGGAGTCTGCTGAGTCTGGAACCAGTAGAAGGACTGCGGATTGACGGTTTCAAAGAATTTCACGCACTCGCGGGCAAATTTTTCAACCTTATAGCCGTGAACCTCGGGGGACCAGGTATCCTCAATCCTTGCGTTTACGCTGTATTTGTAAGCGGCGGTGCGGCTGTGGAGAATATATTTTTTGCCGCTCTTTCTGATATCACCTATGGTTACGTCCCTTGCGTTTTCAAAATCGGTAAACGCATATTTTTCGGGCTGAAGATACTTTGAGATAAGGGATTCAACGTATTCAAGGTTATCGTCACTGTGGAAGGTGAAGGGGCCGATTTTCTGCACGGAGTACGGTCTCATATCAATAATGAAGAATTCATCGCCGCAGTTTTCAATAATCTTTGCAAAGCTCTTGAAAGCTTCCTCAAGAGGCTCACCGCACATCGGACCGTGAGCAAGGCGCACGCCCTTGAATTTTGTTGATTTGTAGAACAGACCGAATTCGCGCACACCGTAGCAGAACTGCTCATAGAGAGTACCGTCCTGACAGCAGGCGGTAAACATCATACCTCTTGTGCCTGAATTGTGGCTGGCAGGTATTACGATATCGGTGATTTTCACGTCGTCCTTTATGTAGGACATCCAGTTTTTAAAAAACACAAAATCCCTCCTATACAATCTGGAAGATATAGAATTTAAGATAATCCGTTTCGGGCACGGACCACAAAACGGGATGGTCACAGCACTGCTGACGGGCTTCAATCTGCTTTAAGGAAACGCCTGCATCTGCGGCAGCGGAGTGAAGCATTTTAACAAAAAGCTCATCCTTCATAAAATGGGAGCACGAGCAGGTGGCAAGATATCCGCCGCGGGGCAGAAGCTTCATTGCTCTGTAATTAATCTCCTTGTAGCCCCTCTGCGCATTGGCAACGGTTTTTCTGCTTTTTGTGAAAGCGGGGGGATCAAGGATTATGAAATCGTATTTTTTGCCGCCGTTTTTCTCAAGCTCGGGAAGAAGCTCGAAAACGTCCGCGCACACGAATTCCATTGAGTCCTCAAGAGAATTGAGCTTTGCATTCTCCTCTGCAAGCCTTACCGCTTCGGCTGAAACGTCAACTGCGGTAACGCTCTTTGCACCGCCTGCCGCGGCATTTAGGGCAAAGGAGCCCGTATGCGTGAAGCAGTCCAGCACGGTTTTGCCTTTTGCGATTTTTGCAACCGCAAGGCGGTTATATTTCTGGTCAAGGAAAAATCCCGTTTTCTGCCCGTTTTCAAAATCCACGGTGTACCTTACGGCGTTTTCCTTTATTTCAAGCGAGGTTTTATCGGGGTGAGAAACTCCTTCAAGTTCAAACCAGCCCTTGTACTGCTCAAGCCCCTCAAGCTCTCTTATGGCAACGTCGTTTCTTTCGTAAACTCCGTTAATCTCCTCGCCCATATCGCGCAGGATTTCCACAAGCTTTGCAAAAAGCATTCCCTTGATTTTATCAATACCTACGGACAGCACCTGAGCGACGAGGATATCCTCAAATTTATCAACGGTAAAGCCGGGCAGACCGTCAGCCTCGCCGAAAATCAGGCGGCAGGATGAAAAATCGTCACCCATAACGGTTTTGCGGTATTCAACGGCATAACGAAGCCTGCGTTCAAAGAATGCAGGGGAAAAGGATTCGTTTGCGTTGTTGGAGAGAATACGCACCTTGATTTTGCTCTTGGCGCTGAAAAATCCCGTGCCGAGGTAGGAGCCCTTCTGCGAAAAAACGTCAACAAGCGAACCGTTTTCAATCTCAGGTATGGGGGAGGTTATCTCCTCACCGTAGACCCAGGGATGACCTTTCTTGACGGAAGCCTCAGCTTTTTTGGTTATAAAAACAAACGGAAAGGAGCGGTTGCCTTTCATCTGAACATCTCCTTAAAAGTGAACATATTTATACATTATAAATATATCACACAGGAAAACTGATGTCAATTATCGGGAGGGTAATTATAAAATGTTGTAAACGCGAAGGCTGTATGATAGAATAAAAACAGAGAAAAGGGGGCAAACGGATGTTTTCGAGAATTAACAGTATGGGAGTGCTCGGGCTTGAGAGCTATATGGTGAGCGTGGAGGCGGATATTTCGCGCGGAATGCCGAAGTTTGAGCTGGTCGGCCTGCCCGATGCCGCAGTGAGCGAGGCAAAAAACAGAGTGCGCTCCGCCGCAGGCAACTGCGGATTTGAATTTCCGCTTGAAAGAATCACGGTAAATCTTGCCCCTGCCGATATGCGTAAAGAGGGTACGGTTTACGATTTGCCCGTGCTTATGGCGCTGCTGAGTGCATCTGAGCAGATAAGCTTTGACCTGAGCGACTGTGCGTTTATCGGTGAAATCTCACTTGACGGACTTATAAGAAGAGTAAACGGCGCTCTGCCTATGGTGATAAGAGCGAGGAAATCGGGAATAAAAAGCGTGTTTGTGCCGTGTGATAACGCAAGGGAATGTGCGGTTGTAGAGGGGATTGACGTTTACCCCGTATCGGATATTTTACAGCTTATGAAGCATCTTGACGGCTCAGAGAGAGTCGAGCGTGCCGTCAGAGGTGACTTTGCGGACGGTGTGCTGATACCCGACCTGCCCGATTTCAGGGACGTAAAAGGACAGATTGAGGCAAGACGCGCGCTGGAGATAGCGGCGGCAGGCGGCCACAATATACTTATGGTGGGGCCTCCCGGCTCAGGTAAGAGTATGCTTGCAAAAAGGCTTCCGTCCATACTGCCTGAGATGACCTTTGAAGAGAGCCTTGAAACAACAGAGATTTACTCCGTGGCAGGTGCTTTGCCGGGCGGAGTTTCGCTCATAACCCGGCGTCCTTTCCGCTCGCCGCATCATTCGGTCTCCGTAGCGGGACTTGCAGGCGGCGGCCCCGTGCCCAAGCCGGGCGAAATCTCGCTTGCCCACAACGGCGTGCTGTTCCTTGACGAATTGCCCGAATTCACGCGGCAGACGCTTGAGGTAATGCGCCAACCGATAGAGGACGGAGTTATCACCATATCGAGGGCGAGCGCATCGCTCACCTATCCGTCGTCGGCAATGGTGGTGTGCGCAATGAATCCGTGCCCGTGCGGATATTTCGGGCATCCTACGAGAAAATGCTCCTGCTCCGACGTGGCGGCGAGGAATTATCTTGCCAAGGTTTCGGGCCCGTTGCTTGACAGAATTGATATACATATCGAAGTGCCGCCCGTGGATTTTGAAAGGCTTTCGGACACAAGCGCATCGGAATGCTCGGCGGATATAAGAAAAAGGGTGAATGCCGCAAGGGCAATTCAGCAAAAGAGGCTTGAGGGCAGCGGCATAACCTGCAACGCAAAGCTTACCCCTGCGCTCACAAAGGAATTCTGCACTCCCACGAAAGAAGCAAAAGCGATGCTTGAGATGGCATTTGAGAATTTCGGCCTTTCGGCAAGAGCGTACGATAAGGTGCTCAAGGTGGCAAGAACGGTAGCCGACCTTGAAGGCAGCGAAAAGGTGGAGGCGCCGCACGTTGCGCAGGCGGTGCAGTACCGCAGGCTGGACAGAAAAATATGGAAAAGATAATATAAGAAGAACGAGCCGCCTGCATTGCAGACGGCTCGGAATTTGTTTTTTTATACTTCTTCATTTCCTGCGCTCAGACCTACGTTGTCGTATTCCCTGAGGATTTTGTTCAGGCGGGTTGCGTGCTCGGATTTATTGCCCTTGCGGATAAGGTAGCAGTGGTTGCCCTTGGCGGTGCGCTTTGCGGTGATTTCGCCGCTGTCGTCAACGGTGAATTTCATTCTGTCGGAGAGGGTGTAGAAATCTCCCTCGCCCCCGATTGCGTACTCAACAGCCGTCAAATCCCAGCTTTCCCTCACGCACGCTTTTGCGCTTATATCGTGGGCGGTAAACACCTTGTAGCAGTCATAAAGCGGATTGTTCTCTGCATTTGCAGGCTCGCTGAGGAAGCCCGTTTTGAAAGATGCGCCCACCTCGAAGCCTGAGCAGATTATTGTGTTGGGGAATTTTTCAAAAACGTTCTGCGCCGATTTTATATCGCTCTTGATATTGAATTCCTTGCCCTTGGGGAATTTGCCTGCCATTGCAACAATGGCGTGCACCTTCTTTTCAACAAGCACGGGGTAAGTGTCGATAAGGTCGCTTATGCCGTTGAGCATACCCGTTGAAATGATTACAACGGAGTCATCCTGAGCGTTGGAGAGCGTTTCAAGGTAAAAATCAAGAGCCTTGCCTGCGGAAAGCACGGGCTTGCCGTCAAAGTATTTCTCCGCAACCTTTTTTGCGTAGTTTGAATCGTTTTCAAAGAAATCCGCCCTCGCCGTCTGCAGAACGGGTACGTCCTTTGCGCCGAGGAAATCAAGCAGCGCGTGAAGCACGCCGTTTGAATATTTGTTGCTCGTGCAGTTTACTATTCCGAGCGGCTTGAGACCGATTTCATCAAGCATATTTATGAGCACGGCAACGGCGCCTGCATCGTCACAGTCAGGGCCGATATCCGTTTCAAGAATAACGTCCCTGCGGCTTTCGGTAACGGGGCTGTACTTGATGGGCTGGCCGTTCTTGATTTTGAGCGCGTACCTCACAACCCACGCAATAAGAGCGGCAAAAACTATAACGATAACGCCGATTACGATGTATTTCATCGGGATATAATCGTAAATACTGTTGCCGAGCACGGTGAAAAGGATTACGCGCGGCATAATTCCGAAAAAGGAGATGAGCAGGTAGGGGACAAACTTCATCTTTGATGCGCCGAGGAAAAGGCTTACAAAGTCAATGGGGAAAACGGGTACGGCTCTTATGCCGAAAATGGCGCTGTATTTTTTCTTATCCTTTATCTTGAGTATTTTCTGCCCCTTTTTACTGCGCGCAATGAGCTTTTCAACGTTGTCGCCCCCAAGGATTCTGCCGAGGAGCCACGTGGCGCACACTTCAATAAGGATTCCTGCGGCGTTTATCGCAATGGCAATCCATACGTCAAACGCAACACCCACCGCGGTGTATACAATGGATGCAGGGATTACGAAAAGCACCGCCTTGAGAAGATACACGCCGAGTATTGAGCCCACCGCCGCAATTTCGGAGTTGCTCGAATCTATGAGCACGCGCATATCTATATTTACAAGATCGTTATATTTCCAGATAATTACGGCAATAATAACTGAGGAAATTATTATACGCAGCGCAAGCCCGAGTGACTGACGGGTGCGGTTGATTTTCTGATTCAAAAACATCTCCCCCAAAACCTTATTTATTAAAAAAGTATACAACAGCAGGCGTTGTGTTTCAAGCAATTTGTTAAAGATTTTTAAACAATATAAATTGATTTGACAAAGAGAAACTGAAGATGTATAATTAAATGAAATTTTTTACAAGGGAGGACTCCGTATGACATTTAAAGATAAGATTCAGCGAGCAGCGGCGTCCGTTGCCTTTGATTCGATATACCGCTACGTAAGAAAAGAGCCGAAGAAAAATCTTCTCAAGCTTGTAAATCTTTCGCAGAAATTAATCGGCAGCACTTTCCCTGCAAAGAATTTTGATGCTTTCAGGGCGGCGGTGAGCGACGATTCCAACGTATGGAATAAATTCGCAATGAATATTATTGACGACCTTGACCCCCGTGTGCTTAAAAGGATGCTCCTTGCCCTCGGCCTTGGCGCAGGAGTAAGCGGCACAAAGGCGGTAAGAGAAAACCGTGAGAAGTACCATTGCAATATTCCTTTCCTTATGCTGCTTGACCCTACGAGCGCCTGCAACCTCAAGTGCAAGGGCTGCTGGTCTGCGGAATACGGCAATAAATTCAACTTAACGCTTGATGAAATGAGAAGCATTGTTTCTCAGGGCACCGAGCTCGGCACTCATCTTTATATGTTTACGGGCGGCGAGCCGCTTATCCGTAAAAACGATATTATCACCCTTTGCGCGGAAAATCCCGATTGTGCATTCCTTGCTTACACAAACGCAACTCTTGTTGACGATGCGTTTTGTGAAAAGATGAAAGAGGTCGGCAACCTTGCGCTTGCGCTGAGCATTGAGGGTGACGAAGCTGCCAACGATTCCAGACGCGGTGACGGCAGCCGTAAGAGGACTCTTGAGGCAATGAAGCTCCTCAAGAAGCACGGTCTGTTTTACGGAATTTCCGTTTGCTACACGAGCGTAAACGTTTACAGCGTAACAAGCGATGAATTCCTCAACGAAATGGTTGAAAACGGCGTTAAATTCGGTTTATATTTCAATTATATGCCCGTCGGCAGGGATGCAGTCCCCGAGCTTATTCCCACCCCCGAGCACAGAACTCATATGTATAACTGGCTGAGAACCGTCAGGAATTCCAAGGCAGGCAAGCCGATGTTCGTTATGGATTTCCAGAACGACGGCGAGTACGTAGGCGGCTGCATTGCAGGTGGCAGGAACTATTTCCACATCAACTCCGCAGGCGATATGGAGCCCTGTGTTTTCGTTCACTATTCGGATTCCAATATCCGCACCCACACAATCCTTGAAGCGCTCAGGAATCCTCTTTTCCAGGCGTTCTGGCATAATCAGCCCTTCAACGATAACCACTTAAGACCCTGCCCGCTGCTCGAAAATCCCGAGTGCCTGCGCAGGATTATAGGTGAAACGGGAGCAAAGTCTACCGACCAGCTTGCACCCGAGGACGTTGAAACTCTCTGCTCAAGGTGTGACCGTTTCTCAAAGGAATGGGCACACGTGGCTGAGGAGCTGTGGAAATCACGTTCACATCCCAACCCCAAAACCCAGTATTACAGGGATATGAAAATTCCTCAGAAAATCACCGATGAGGTGAAAAAATAAAAAATCAATATATCAGGGGTGCTGCATCAGATGCGGCTGAGAATATACCCTATGAACCTGTACGGATAATGCCGGCGTAGGAAGATATGAGAGATAAAAGCCTTTAGCCGATGCATTGAGCATCGGCTTTTTTTATTGAAGAAAGGAGCGGTTTTGATGAAAACAAACATTGCCAAAACTCAGAAAACAGCCGAAAGCGCAATTATGATTGCTCTTTCGCTTGCACTGTGCTGGGTGTCCGAAATACTGCCGTGGCCGTTTTTGCAGGGCGGCTCGGTTACTCCGTTTGCAATGGTGCCGCTTATTATCATAGGCTACCGCCACGGCACAAAGCAGGGCCTGCTGACCGCCTTTGTTTTTTCGCTGTTTGAGATGATGTTCGGATTTAAGAATTTCTCCTTTGTTACGGGCCTCTTCGCCTATATCGTGCTTGCACTTACGGATTACATAATCGCCTATTCCGTTATGGGACTCGGCGGAATGTTCAAAGGAAAATTCGGTTCAAGGCAGAGCGTTGAGCTTGCGGCGGCGGGAGTTATCTGCTGCCTTCTGCGCTTTATCTGCCATTTTATAAGCGGAATTGTAATCTGGGGCGGCTATTGCCCCGAGGGTCAGGCGGTGTGGATTTATTCGCTCACCTACAACGGCAGCTATATGCTCCCCGAAACCGTCATAACCGCGGTGGGCTTGGCGGCGGTTGGCTCAATTCTCAATTTTACGGGCAAGGATATATCAAAAAATAAAAATAAAATGTAAAACTTTCAGCTTTTAATTGAATTTCCGTTTCATTAATGATAATATAAGGGGAAGAAATTTAAAAAGGAGGGCTGTTATTTTGGATGACGAGCTTAACAATAACGTTCCCCAGCCTGTGCCTGAAAACGAACAGCCGCAGGAAAACGAAAACGCTCTGTCCTCTAAGATTGTGAAAAAAGAGGATGCGGCAGTTTACAGAGAGCCCAAAACCGCGCAGAATATGTGCGAGAGATGCGGCGAACACAAGAAGTATAAAAACAGCAACTATTGCAAAATCTGCGAGCGTACCTACTACAAAAAGAGAATTCCCGTGCTTGCCTGGCTTGCCGCGGTAATTACCGTGCTTTGCTCAGTGGTTGCGGTATCGCTGCTTTTCGTCAACTTTGCTCCCGTAAAAAGAGTTATAGAGGGTATGCAGGCAGAGAATGAAAACCGCCTTGGCGATGCTTACTATGCTTATGAAGACGCGGTTAAGGTGTGCGACGAGCTTAACAGTGAAATCGGCTATCCGTTAGTCAGCGCAGGCAAGAATATTTACCTCAAGCTTATTGACGTGACCGCAGAGCTTTACGGTCCTTACCAGGCAGGCGGCAGCGCAAAGAGCGTTTTTGACGAGGATGAAATTGCAAAGAGCAAAAATCTTGCATACTATGCGAGCGAATACGATGCTTATAAGAGAGCATCGGAGCTTGTTGCAGAATACGTTCAGGGCTGTGAATACGGCACAATGGAGCCTGCAAAGGCACTTGAAGGTATTAAAAAGCTTGAAGCAGGCAATGACGATTTGCTGCTCTGGATAATCTATTTTGAAAGCTATATCGACGTTGTTTTCTGCGATGCGGGCACGGAGGCTCAGCTTGCTTATACAGACAGAATTGCAAAGCTTTTCCCCGATGCTGAATGGTTCTTCAACGCTCTTTACATTGATATTTATTACAATCTCGGCAGATATGACGAGTGCGTAAAATACTGTGACAGAGAAATCGAAAGAAACCGCAACAATGTAAGCGCATACACCAACAAGGTTAAAATCGCAATGCTTGAGGGCAAAAAGAGCGAGGCTGAGGCACTCGTTGACGAATGCGCAAAGTACAACCCTGACAATGAGGACGTGCAGGCACTTGATATCGTGCTCAAACGCCGCTTCGGTGAAGTTCAGGCGGCAATCACTCTGTGTGACAAGCTTGCCGAATCCACCGGCAGTGTTGAAATGCTGCGCCAGCAGGCTCTCAACTACCTTGTGCAGGAGGATTATGCAAAGGCATTTGATACTGCTTACAACGCTTACACCAACGCTTACAATTATTATTCCTACGGTTATGCCGAGGCTATGACATCCGAGCTGTTGGAGACTGTATATCTGTGCGCTGTTATGTGCAGGCAGCAGGAGGCAACCTCTGCACAATTCTATTCCGCGCTTGACAGTGTGTTCAAAAGCTTTGAGGGCTACGAGAAGCAGGCAAGCGAAAAAACTCTTGCCATTATTTCAGGCGAAACCACCGCAATGAAGGCTCTTACGGAAGGGACGGGTGATATAATATGACGGCTCTTTATATAATTTCAAAATATCTTACCTTCCCCGGCGCATATCTCAGATGCTTCTGGGAGCAGATTATGTGCAGAATATGCGGCTGCGCCATAGAGTCTGACGGATATATGCGCTTTGACGAAGCCTGCGGCCACGTTGACCACGATTTCCCCAAGGGCAAGGCAAAGGCAGTGTGCGTTGCAATGCTTCCCGGAATTATGAATTTCATTTTCGGCGCCGTTTTCGCTCTTTCGGGAATTCTGCCCCTTTTCATTCTGGGCATTGACTTTTCGGCAAACAAGGTAATGTTCTGCATTTACTGCGCTTCACTTTACGTGGGCATTTCGATGCTTTGCAATATTTTCCCTCTTGTTGACGATGCTCTGCTTTGCTGGGAAAGAGTAATGCATCCCGAAAAGGGCGCGGGCATAATTTCAAAAATCCTGCTTTTCATCCCCTCGGCGGTGATGATTGCAGGCGCTTACGTTGAAAAATACTGCATCAGCTTTGTAATCTGGGCAGCAGCAGTTGCCGCGGCGTTTGTGATATTATAAAAGCTTACCCGTCTGTGTTTTTTCGCAGACGGGTTTTGTTCATTAATATTACTCTTGATATTTTTAAAAGTAAGAGTTATACTAAATATTAATATGAGCGACTATCGCAAAAAAACAGGAGAAAAAATATGCTCAAGTTAGAAAACGTTTCTTTCAAGGTAAGCACAGGTGCTGATGATATTGAAATAATTGATTCGCTTAACCTTGAAATTGAGGACGGCACCTTTGCCGTAATAACAGGCCCCAACGGCGGCGGTAAATCCACCCTTGCCCGCCTTATTATGGGTATAGAGAAGCCGACTTCAGGTAAAATTACATATAACGGGGCAGACATAACCGATATGTCCGTAACCGAAAGGGCAAAGCTCGGCATAGGCTACGCTTTTCAGCAGCC
This sequence comes from Acutalibacteraceae bacterium, assembly GCA_045592385.1. Taxonomy (GTDB): domain Bacteria; phylum Bacillota; class Clostridia; order Oscillospirales; family Acutalibacteraceae; genus CAG-177. Next base: position 4,198 of record JAZNUP010000028.1, on the reverse strand, counting down.
GCCGAGATTCAAGGGGCTCACCGTAAGGAAGCTTCTTTCCCTTGCCCACGGTAAGGAACTGCCCGAGGATGAATGCTGCGCTTATCTTACAAGTGTCGGCCTGTGCTCGCAGGAGTATCTCAACCGCGAGGTTGATACCTCCCTTTCCGGCGGCGAGGCAAAGCGCGTTGAGATTGCAACCCTTATGGCGCGCGACCTCAGCCTTGCAATCTTTGATGAGCCTGAGGCAGGCATTGATATGTGGAGCTTTTCGATGCTTGTTGAAACCTTTTCAGGTATGCACAGGGTAAATCCGAACAAGACGATTCTCATAATTTCCCATCAGGAAAGAATAATGCAGCTTGCTGACGAGCTTATCATCATAGCAGACGGCAAGGTTACCGCAAAGGGCGGCAGGGATGAGATTTTCCCCGAGATTATGGGTAAATTCGGCCAGGGCTGCTCATTCAGAGGCAAAGGAGGCACTGAGGGTGAATAATATTGATAATATTCTGCTCAAAAAGATAGCCTCGCTGGATTCCATTCCCGTCGGCGCGTACAATATCAGAAAGAATTCCGAAAGGCTTGAGGGCAGAAACACCGAGAATATAAGAATAGTGCCCAAGGTAAACAAGCCGGGCATTGATATTTATATCGAGCCGTTCACAAAGAATGAGAGTGTGCACATTCCCGTAATCATAACCGAATCGGGAGTTGAAGAAACGGTCTATAACGATTTTTATATCGGCGAGGGTGCTGACGTAACGATAGTTGCGGGCTGCGGCATTCACAACGACGGCTGCAACGAATCAAGGCACGACGGTATCCATTCCTTCCACATAGGCAAGAATGCAAGAATAAAGTACGTCGAAAAGCATTACGGCGAGGGCGAGGGCACGGGAGAAAAGAATCTCAACCCCGTAACCTACGTTGAGCAGGGCGAGGGCTCTGTATGCGAAATGGAAATGGTACAGATTGAAGGCGTTGATTCAACCAAGCGTGACACAAAGGCGAAGCTTGAAAAGGGTGCAAAGCTCATAGTAACCGAGCGTCTGCTCACAAGCGGCGGTCAGTATGCGGGCTCCGATATAGAGGTTGAATTGAACGGCGAGGATGCCAGCGCGCAGATTGTTTCACGCTCCGTTGCAAAGGATGAATCCGTGCAGCTCTTCAATTACAACGCTGTGGGCAACACAAAGTGCAGGGCGCACATCCAGTGCGATTCGATTATTATGGACGGTGCTCACGTAAGCTCCGTGCCCGCAATCACGGCAAACAGTGCCGATGCCGCAATTATTCACGAGGCGGCAATAGGCAAAATCAACAACGATCAGCTTATCAAGCTTATGACCTTCGGCATGAGCGAGGAGGAAGCTGAGAGCATTATCATTCAGGGATTCTTAAAATAAGATATCTTTTTCGTCAGGATTTTCTTTGCAAAATGCGACGGATGTGATATAATCAAATCAAAATTACAGGATAGGAGATTTGCTGATGGAAAAACAGTATTTCTGCGCCAAAAGTCCGGACAAGCTTGACTATAAAAGGACCTTCCTTACAGGCTTCGGTTTTATGGCAACTTCAATTGCTTGGGCTATTTATGACCCGTACATAACCAAAATTCTCAACGCTTTGCTCAGCAGTTCCGCTATGATTACAAAGTGGAGCAACTGGCTTGTTGAAAACGTTTCCTGGATTACAAAGTTCGCAGAGGCACAGGGCGAAGAGGTTGCTCTCGCAGGCGGCGGATTTACCCTTGTTCCCCTGTTTATCGGTATCATTATGACCTTTGATAACATCTTCGGTGTTATCTTCCAGCCCACCTTCGGCAAGCTTTCGGATAATTGCCACTCCAAGCTCGGCAAGCGCCGCCCCTTCATTGTGTTCGGCGCTCCCGTTTCCGCACTTCTTTTTGCGCTTATCCCCATTGTTTTCCTGCAGTTCCACAGCCTTGCACTTACAATGGTTTTCGTTATCCTCTTCGTTTTCGTTATGTCGCTGTGGAGAGCTCCCGTTGTTGCTCTTATGCCCGACCTTACACCTCCCAACCTGCGCAGTGAGGGTAACGCAGTTATCAACCTCGTAGGCGGCCTCGGCAGTGCGGTCGGTATGATAGCAGGCACCGTAGGTATTGCTCTTTGCGGTCTGTTCACAGGCCTTACAAGCGAGCAGATCAAGGCTAACGAAACCGTTTCGTTCCCCTACGTTTTCGCAATCGGCTCCCTTGTTATGATTGTAGGTATGCTTGTAATCCTCTTCTTCGTCAAGGAGCAGGACAGCAGCATCGTAATCAAGGGCGAAAAGAATCAGATGCTTGATGCAGCTGCAAGAAAGCAGGCTGAAAAGGAAGCAAAGAAGGCTGAAAAGGCTGCAAGAAAAGCCATGGTACTCTCCAAGGGCGAAAGAAAGAGCCTTATCTTTATGCTCGGCGCTCTCTTCTTCCTCTTCTGCGGCACAAACGCAATCACCACCTTCTTCGCTCTCTTTGCTCAGGAAATCCTTCATATGATTACCTCTGAGGCTACCATCATTATGCTTATCTTCGCGGTTTGCTCTGCAGTTGCAGCTCTTCCCGCAGGCAAGATGGGCAAGAAGGTAGGCAGAAAGAAGACTATCCTTGCAGGTCTTTCCGTATTCCTTGCAGCATTCGTGGTATTCTTCTCTGTATTCCTTGTAATGCTCGGCAAGCAGAACCTCACTATTTCAAATTACGTTACCGTAAACAACGCTTACATCACCGTAAACGACAGCCTTAATGAGTACAACTCCGTTCTTTCCGAGGAAGCCAAGGACGCAGGCGTTGCTCTTGCAGATGAAGAAATGCTTGATATGGACCTTTACGTTGAATACAGAAAGGCCGTTGATGCAGGTGAGGACGTTTCCTCATACAATCCCGTTTATGCTGAGTTTGACGCAACCGTAACAGAGGACGTTTCCAATGCTCTTATCGGCGTTGCGAGCGACGTTCTCTCAACTGATGAAAATGCAGGCTTCGGTGTTGCGCTTGAGGCAGTAAACGCTACCGTTGCAAGCGTTACCAAGATTCTCCGCGTTCTTATTTACCCCGTTCTTATTCTTGGCGGCTTTGCAAATATGTTCATCACCGTTAACACTCTTCCCCTCGTTCTTGAAATCGGCGGTGTTGATAAGGTTGGTACCTTCACCGGTTACTACTACACTGCAACCTTCTCAGCTCAGATTGCAACACCCATCCTTTACGGATTTATCAGAATGTTTGCGGGCACTTATATGTCGCTGTTCTATTACAGCCCCGTTGCGTTCTTCATCTCAATCCTTTGCATCCTCTTTGTAAAGCACGGCGAAGCAATTCCCGATGAAGTTATCAAGGCGGCAAAGGAAGCAGCTGACGATTAATTGACAGCTGACGACTTATTAAAATGTTTCAGGGCGGTTTGCGCGAAAGTGCAGACCGCCCGTTATTTTTGCATTGACATACGGTGCTTTAAAAAGTAAAATTGAATTATGAAATCCGCGGGAGGAGAGTTGCAATGCAAATCACCAACGAATACTCGGCAGTTCACGTTACACAGGGTGAAAATCCTGTTTTTTGTTACAGAAGCGGTCTTGCCGTTTATGAAGAAACGCTGCACAACGGGGTGCTTGTTGCCTCAGGCTGGAATGCGGCGGGATATCCGCTCAATACGCTTGCGAACTGCCCGTCGAGGCTTGACGTGAATAATTACGCAAGGGCAGGTGCTTTTGATATTGAGCTTGACGGATGTACTGCCAACTTCCGCCTTGAGTTCAGGGATTTCACGCAGAGCAGTGACGGCGATAAATTACATACGGTGCTCACTCTTGAAAGCGCAGTTATGCCCGTTTCAATCAAGGTGCACACTGAGCTTGACGGCACTCAGATGCTCACGCGATACGTTGAAGTAATCAACAACGGCGAAAAGGCGGTTAATCTCAATAAGCTTGCGGTGCTCTCAGGCGGAGTTGAAACTATGGAGCGGGATATGTATGCCGCGCACGGCGATGAAAGCGAGTATTACAGCATCGGTTATTTCGGCTCAGGCGAATGGGGCAGGGAGGGCGACTTCGGCTGGCACGGTATTCAGCCCGAAACCCTTTCGGTGGATTTCCGCTTCGGGCGCGACCGATTCAGGCATCCTCTCATTTTTATAAGGAACAATCTTACGGGCAGTCTGTATTTTTCGCAGATTGGCTGGAGCGGCGGCTGCCGTTACAGCGTGGA
>JAZNUP010000027.1:0-28722 GCA_045592385.1 Acutalibacteraceae bacterium | reverse complement strand
CTTAAAGAGGCGGGCATCGGCACTTATATCCTTTTCCAGGAGACTTACCACAAAAAGAGCTACCTTGAGCTTCACCCCACAGGTCCTAAGCACGATTACGATTATCATACCGAGGCGATGGACAGAGCTATGGAAGGCGGTATTGACGACGTTGGTCTGGGTGTGCTTTTCGGCCTTGAACTTTATATATATGAATTCGCAGGTCTTATAATGCACGCAGAGCACCTTGAGGCTGTTCACGGTGTAGGTCCCCACACGATCAGCGTGCCCAGAATAAAGCACGCAGACGATATCGACCCCACTGTTTTCGATAATTCCATTTCCGATGAAATGTTTGAAAAAATCATTGCCTGCATCCGTATTGCCGTACCCTATACGGGAATGATTATTTCCACAAGAGAATCCGAAAAGGTGAGGGAAAAGGTTCTGCGCCTCGGCATCTCTCAGATAAGCGGTGCTTCAAGAACTTCCGTTGGCGGCTACACCGAGGAGGAACGCCCCCACGATACAGAGCAGTTTGACGTTTCTGACCAGAGAACTCTTGATGAGGTTGTCCGCTGGCTTATGGAAAACGGTCACATCCCCTCATTCTGCACTGCCTGCTACCGCGAGGGCAGAACGGGTGACAGATTTATGGCTCTTTGCAAAAACGGTCAGATTCTCAACTGCTGCCACCCCAACGCACTTATGACTCTCACCGAGTATCTTGTAGACTACGCATCACCCGGAACAAAGGAGGTCGGCTACAAGCTTATTGAGGAAGAGCTTAAGAAAATCCCCGGCGAAAAGGTAAGGGAGATAGCAAGAAAGAATATTGAGGATATCAAAAATTCAAACAGAAGAGATTTCAGATTCTGATAAACCGGCAAAAATTACAGCACGGGAATTGAAGCGTTGCTTTGGTTCCCGTGTTTTTGTGTCAACAAAACTTCATCAAAAATTAAACGCAGGCAAAACAATTCCTGAAAATTTTGCAAACATACGCGTTATATAATAAGTCTGCAAAATATGAAAGGAGAAAATAAAATGAACAGAAACGACAAAGAATTCATCTTTTTCTTAAAATTCAAACTCTATAGCATAAATTCAGGGTTCTGCAGGATATTAGTTCCTGTAGAACCCTTTGCTATATATTGTTTTATGCGGTCTGCGCTTTTTTACATCCCCTTTAGCATTTTTTTAACAATTTGTTAACTTTTTCAAAACATCTGCAAAACAAGCTTTTATTATAATTATTGTAATTATAATGTCGTATTTTGCGATTTAATCAGGAGAGAGCATGAAAAAGCTTATATCAGCGTTGTTATCAATAGCAATGCTTCTTGCATTTGCCTCGTGCAAAAATACAGAAAAAACCGAAAATGAAACCACTCAGCAGCTCACCGAAGCCACTGAGTCCGAGTCAACCTCTTATGCCGAAACGCAGATTCAGGCAACAGCTCAGACCGTAACCGAAACAGAATCGTCTCAGGTAAACGAAGAAACAACCCTCAGCGAAAAAGACCCTTCGGAATGGTCTGCAGAAGAAACCGTTGAGTTTTATAAGGCAGCTGCATTGAAAAGCCAGAGCAAGGTTAAATCCGTTCAGAAGATGACCCTTAAAACCCTTTCCGTAAACGACGGTGACGGTGCTCTCGGCAAGTTTGTCGATTTTGTTACCCCGTTCTTTGTTTCAGCGCTTGAAAAGAACTCAACCGAGTTTGACGGTATCACGGGCGGCTATAAAAATCTTTGCGTGGCTGATACTTCAAGTGTCAAAGCATATAAAGAAGGCGGATACACCGTTGTTGAAATGACTCTGAAGGAGCAGACCGACGGCTTCCGGGCGGACAGTAATTCAGGCACGGTAGGTCACGCAATATCCGTTGTAGGTGATGTTTCCGTTGTTGAAGAAGAGCTTCCGCAGTTCAAAATCGGTTTGAAGGAAGCGAAGATAAGCCTTCGCTATTCCGAACCGAAGCTCAAGGTTAAAATCAGTGAAGACGGCATAATTGAAAGCGGCGTGTGGTCTTATACAGTGTGCATTAACATTGAGAATTTGCGCGTCGAGGCAAAAAAAGTTCCTGTCGGAGCAACCGTGGATAAGGGCTACGGTGAAGTAGATTACGTTATTACAGTGGAATAAAAATTTGAATTATGGAGTGGAACTATGAAAAAGAAGCATAAGAATCTCGGAAACCCCAACATCCCAAATTACAGCACACTCAAAGAAATAATTGTTACCGGCACAAAGCGCGGCGGCGACAAGAGAATGGTTATGTTCCTCGACAAGGAAAAGAATATGTGCGAGCTTAACTATAACCAGATGTGGCGCAAAATCTGCGGTCTGGGAACTTATTTCAAATCGCTCGGCCTTGTTGAGCATAAAAAAATTGCCATCATCGGCGAAAACGTAATTGAATGGGTAATTGCTTATTATGCAACCCTTTGCGGCGGCAATATTGTTGTGCCTATGGACTATAAGCTTCCCGCAGAAGATCTTGCAGATCAGCTTATCCGCTGCGGCTGCGATGCGCTCGTTTATACCGCTAAGTTCTCTTCAATGGTTGAAGAATTCAAAAAGGACGAAAATATGCCCGTCAAGATGTGGTTCTGCGTTGATGATTTCAATGCTTTCATTGAAAACGGTCTGAAAATCTATGACGGCGGCGATAAATCCTTTGAGGATATCGAGGTCAAGCCCGATGACCTTGCCTGCATTTCCTACACCTCAGGCACAACCGCAAAGAGCAAGGGTGTTATGCTTTCCCACAAAAACATTGCAAGCAACTGCTCATCCGCTTGCCGTGCTCATTCAGGCAGGCACGTTATCGGCTTTATTCCCCTTAACCATACCTATGCCTGGGTAAGTGCACTTTTTGCAACCTACATAGTTATTGAATGGGGCTATATGTGCGACAGTATCAAGGATATCCAGAAGGACCTTGTAAGAATCAAGCCCTACAACTTCTCAGGTGTTCCGCTTGTTGTTGAAACCATTTACGATAAAATCTGGAAGACCGCAAGAAGAACAGGCAGAGAAGAAGTTCTCAAAAAGGGTCTTAAAATCAGCAACTTCCTTATGAAGCTCGGCATTGATAAGAGACGCAAGATTTTTAAAACAATCCTCGATAATCTCGGCGGAAACCTTGATATGATTATCTGCGGCAGTGCAAACCTTGACCCCAAATATGAAAAGGGAATGCACGATTTCGGCATTGACGTTTTCAACGGCTACGGTCTTACGGAATGCTCACCCGGCGTTACCTGCAACAGAGCGGATAAATTCAAGTTCGGCTCAGTAGGCACTCCACTGGATTGCTGCGAAATCAAGATTGTTAACCCCGATGATGAGGGCGTTGGAGAAATTTACGTTAAGGGTACAAACGTTATGGTTGGCTACTACGGTGACCCTGAGGCAACCGCTGCTGCATTTGACGGCGAATGGTTAAAGACGGGCGACCACGGCAGAATTGACAAAGACGGTTTCCTTTTCATCGTTGGAAGAAAGAAGAATCTCATCTGCCTTTCAAACGGTAAGAACGTTTCTCCCGAAGAGCTTGAGGACAAGCTGAGAAGAATTGATTACGTTGCGGAAGTTCTTGTTTATGCTGATGAAAAGAAGATTATCGGCGAGTTCTTCCTCAATGAAGAGGATTATCCCGATGCAAGGGAGAGACTTAAGGGTGACGTTGATGCGTTCAACAGAAATATGCCTTCCTTCAAGAACATAAACAAAATCATCATCCGTGACACGGAATTCCCCAAAACCACCACCCTTAAAATCGCAAGAAAATATAACTGATAATGCAAAGAAACCGACTCTCACGAGTCGGTTTCTTTATTTTATAAGTTCATCTGTAAGCTTGATAATTAAAGGTGCAATCTCTTTTCTTGTTTTTTCGGCCTTGAGCTTATAAACGGGATAGGCAATTGCGGTAAGCGCAATGCCGATAATGCCTGTTGTTATTCCCACAGCAAACCAGGCATAAACCATAATGCAGCTGAGTCCGAATCCGAGAATCAGAGCACCGATTATCCCAACAGTGAGAGCGGCAGTAACTGCGGATTTATGAACGCTTGCATCAAGCCTGCGAAGCTGCTCAAGCTTTGTTTCTCTCTCGTCGGGTTCAAGGTATTTTTCTCTTATCCTTTTGATTTCGTCATTTTCATCAGCAGAATAAGAGTAGGAATATGTCTTCTTTTCGTCCATTATTATCCTCCGGAATTGTTTGAATATATCTTACTCTGCAAAGATTTTTAAAATAGTACAGTTTTGTTGTTGTTTTGTTAATTTACTCTCAGCTTTACCGTAAAAGTGCTGCCTGCGCCGGGTGTGCTTTCAACGGTGATTTTACCGCCGAGAATATCAATAACTCTTTTAACAAGCGCAAGGCCGAGACCGTTGCCTTGCTGAGCGTGAGAGGTGTCACCCTGATAGAATTTGTCGAAGATGTGTTTCATGGTGTTTTCATCCATTCCGCATCCCGTATCGGAAACGCTGACGGTAACGTAGTAGCTGCTCTTTTTCAACGTCACGCTTATTTTTCCGCCGACGGGAGTGAACTTGACAGCGTTTGAAAAAAGGTTTGCCCATATAATAGTGAGCATATCGGGGTCGCTGTTGATGTAAACGTCCTCTTCAATATCCGTATCAATTTCAATGTTTTTGTTTTCCCACTCGCTTTCAAAGTCAAGCAGACATTCGCACAGCGCGTCGCTTACGTTGCATTTTTCCAAAGAGGGGGAAATCTTTTGCGCCTCAAGCTTGTTGAGCTTGAGAATGTTGGTTACAAGCTCTGAAAGGTGACGCGTAACCCTGTTGATTGATTTTGCGTATTCAAGGCGTTTTTCTTCGGGCAGATTGGGCTCTTCAAGCAGTGAGCCGTAATTTTGCAGCACGGAAAGCGGAGTTCTCAGCTCGTGAGAAACGTTTGAAATAAAGTCCGCACGGAGAGTTTCGGTGCTCGAAAGCTCATCCGCCATAATGTTGAGGTTTGTGCCGATTTTATTGAAAACGCCGAATCCGAAGGGCTGAACTCTTGCTTTGAAATCACCGTGCGTTATGCGGTTTGTAACCTCAAGAATCTTGCTTACAGGTTTATCGACAAAGAACTTTCTTCTGATTACGTCAACTATAAAAACAATCAGGGTAATAAATATAGTATTATAAAACGTAAACAATGCTGCAAACTTGATGCTGCCTTCGCTATAAACAATGTTTGTTTCTCTTTGAAGTATATTAAGAAACAGTACGATGTTACAAGTTAAAACAAAACCTATCAGCAAAAAGAGACCTAAAAACTCAAAAACCGCAGCAAGAATCTTTTTAATCATTTGAGCACCGCCTTATAGCCGAGGCCGTGGACTGTTACGATTTCAAATTCATCACAGCCTGAGAATTTTTCGCGCAGCTTGGTCATATAAACGTCAACAGTTCTTGTGCTGGAATTGGTATCGGCTTCCCAGAATTCAGCCATAAGCTGAGAGCGGGTGAAGGTTTTCTTCGGGTATGAAAGCATCTTGAAGATGATGTTGAATTCGCGAACGGTGAGCTGAATTTCTTCATCACCGTAATAAACCGAGTGCTCTTCCGCATCAAGAACAAGGCTGCCGATGGTAACCTTTTTGCTTACGGCGATTTTTGCCCTGCGAAGCAAAGCACCTATTCTGAGATTAAGCTCATCAAGGTCAATGGGCTTTACCATATAATCGTCAATGCCGATGCCGAAGCCCATACGCTTTGACATAAAATCATCCCTTGCGGTAACAAAAAGGATGGGAACTTCCTTGTTTGTTTCGCGCACGGTTGCGGCAAACTCAAAACCGTCCGCGCCGGGCATCATAATATCTGAAATAATGAGGTCAACCTGATTTTCATAAAGTACGTCATATGCCTCGTTAGCGTTGTAGCAGCTGAAAACCTCATGACCGTATTGAGAAAGGTAGGTTGAAACCGCTCTGTTGAAATCCTGATTATCTTCAACTATAAGAATTTTTGGCATAAAATGCACCTCCGTAACGGCCATATGCAGCCGCTTGAATTTTTTTGAAACGAATAGGTTTATAAGAGCTTGAGACTTTCCTCAATTGAGTCAAAAAAGCGTGAGAGTAACTCTCTGTCGCTTTCATTGCCTGTAATGCAGGTGGTAAGCATCAAATCTCCGTTGTAAGAAAGCACGTTGAGTGCGGCGCACGGCTTATCCTTTGCCGCACCGCCTACCCATACGCCGGTAGGGGCAACGTTATCCATGGCAAACATCTGAGGAGTGATTGCGCCCACGTTGCTTACGGAAAGATTTGCCACCACGTAGAATAAAGAGGTTATAAATTCCGCCTGAGCGTAAACCATAGTTGAAAATCCGAGGTCAAGCAAGGGCTGACCGTGAAGACCCATAAATTTATCCTTTTTGTTTTCGGCAATTTTTCCGGCAACGGCTTTCAGCGTATCCGCCATTGTTTCGCCTTTTGAATCAATAACGCAATGCATAAATGCAGTATGGTTTGTGTAGCCGATATTTTCAGGATGCTTTATGTATCTTCGCAGGTCAACGGCGCAGGAAACGTTGACTTTATCTGAATCGGGGCAGCCTGAAACGTCATAGAACGCTCTTGCGTAAGCTGCGCAAATAAGGTCGTTTGCGGTTGCGCCGTATTCCTTTGCCTTCAATCTTGCGCTCTCGAAAATCTCAGCCGGGATTTTTTTGCGCACGAAGATTTTTTTATCGTTTTCTGTTGCTTTGGTAAAGGGGAGGATGTGTTTATCCTTGGCGGTGTTGCCGGCGAAAAGCTTCTTTGCGGCTTTTCGGTCAGCCTTGCTCATATCATCGTAAACACGCTCGTATGCTCTTGATTTTTCCGAGTAATACAGGGAGAGCGTGGAGCTGCTGAGATAACTGTCATAGCCTTTGAACAAATCGTTCAAAAAGCTTTTCAGACCGCCGCCGTCCATACACATATGATTAAAAATAAAGCAAAGCCTGCTCTTACCCTCGCAGAAAAGAAGGCGGATTTTTATCTGAACGTTGCTTTTGACGGGAATATCCTGAAGCAAAAATTCATCTGCACTTTTCTGCAAATCATCGGTTTCTTTTATAGAGAAAATATCATCAATGTGATAATCCGAAACCCTCCAGAAAGGGTTGATGTGATTGTCAACGAACTTTGAATGCAAAACGGGTGCGGATTCAATAAGGCAGAGAAGCACGGTTTTAAAAACACGGAGATTGGGAATAAAATCATACTCAATCTCAAAGCGTGCAATTCTGTCCATTTTCCTGCGGCACATATAATTCATCTTATCATATAATTCCGCACGCAGCTTTTTGGGGATGGCCGTTTCGTTTTCAATTATATCAATGATGAGCTTTTCATCCGTCAGGCCTCTTGAAGCAAGTTCGTCTGCTCTGGTGAGCGCTTTTGGCGAACCTTCAAAGTGCTTTTTTACGCTGTCTGAAATCATAAATGTCAATCCTCAATTATATGAGAGAAGAAGAAATTCTTCCTTTCCTCATTATCAATAAGTTTAACAGGCTTTACCTGGTTGAGGTTTGCACCTCTGTCCTTAAGCATCTGACGGTAATCGTCATAAGTGCCGTGGCGCAGGAACTTAACCTCGCAATGGCCGAGGCTTCCGTTCTGGAATGCGGGCTTTGCGGAGGGGTTATTTTCGCTGAGCAGCTCCTCGAAAAGCTTTGCATATTCTGCCTCGAGGCTCTTATCGAGGTTTTTGGTGCTTTCGAGAAGAAGAACGTAGTGGCCGGGGGAAGTGTTGTGGTCAACGTAAATGCTGTAACCGACAAAGAGCTCGTCAAGATGCTCGGACATAGCGTTTACTATATAGTCAAATGCCAGCTGGGTCATTTTTTCGCCGCTTATGTTGGCAACCTGATTGAGTCTGTAACAGAACGTAATCTTCGGCAGTTCGTTATAAAATCCCGTAACACGGATAACGTCCTCTATGCGGTATCTGTAAAATCCGCTTGTGTTGGTGAGGATTATTTCGTATTCCTTGCCAACTTCAAGATCCTTGATGGTGAGCAGATTGTCGTAACCCTCTGAATCGACGGGGCGGAATTCATAAAAACCGTTCTGCGGAAGCATTACGTACTCAAAGGAATCAAGCTCAAGGGGAACAGCCATAAGTGCTTCGGAAGCGGCATAGCCGAGGTAATGGGTGGGGATATTGCCGAGGTAACGCTGGAGCTTTTTCTGATAAATTGCAACAGCGCCCGTGCCCATACCGAACATCCAGCTTACGTTGGGCCATATTCTGGGAACGATTGGGGAGCAGTCAAAGCCCTTGCGGAACTCTTTACGGAGCTCTTCTGCGCGCTTCGGGTTGGGCTTGACTCTTTTTTCGAGCTTTGCGCGCATCTCAGGCGGGCACTCGATGGAGGGATTTATGATACCCTTTTCAATATCATCGCAAAGCATTTCCCAGTTTTCTTCCATATAGAAGAACATTGATTCAAGCGTTGTGATGAAAATTGTGGTAAGGTAGCTTATATCCTTTTTTACTAAAGCAAAGCGCAGCTTAAGATAATGCGAATCCATTTTCGTATCATCGGGAACAAACTGCAGCTCTTTGGGTGAGCTTGCAAAAATCGGTACGAGGGGCTTGAGGTTAAGAAGCGGTACGGAAGAAATGCAGCTTACGCTTTTGCCTGTTTCAAGCTTTTCACAGCCGATTTCAGCGGTGTTAAGACCCTTCTGGGGAGGCATCAGCCTGCCCTGCTTTCTGAAATGCAGGAATGCACTGCCTACGGGTGCACTGAAGCCAAAGCACTGGCAGGTCCACTCAGCCTTTGCGGAAAGAGGGATAATCTTTGCCTTGCCCGTGCTGCCCGAAGATGCGGCAAAGCGGCGGTAATACGCATTTGTGATAAGGCCTTTTTCGCCTTTCATCATCCTCTGAACGTACTGAGCATAATCCTCGTAGGTTGATAAAGGAACAATCTTCTGATAGTCAGCTACAGAATGAACGTCCTTGAAATTATTCTGCTTGCCGTAAACGGTTGTTTTGTTTTTCTTCATAAGGGAAAGCAGAAGCTTTTCCTGCATTTTGTTGGCCCTTTTGCTGTAAATGTTCAGCTTTGCAAGTTCTCCGAGTCCCAACGATGCCGAAAACAGCGTAGGGATCTGCTTTAAAGTAAACTTAGCCATTTTTATGCTCCTCAATATAAGCGGCAATTTTGCCGATAGTATCACAGTCTCTGAAAACTTCGGAGTTAAGTTTTATGCCGAATTCATCGTAAATTTCTTCTGAAAGGCATACAAGGTCAAAGGATGACATTCCGAGACCGCTCTTGATATCTGTATCAGCGGTTATTTCGTCATCGGGTTCAACGTAGTTGAGAATAAGCTCGATTAATTTTTCCATTTTACTTCACCTTATCTTCTTTAATTTTATCAAGAATTTCTGAAACTTTAACGTCGGGATTTTCGATACCCATAAGCAGGGTTTCGTGAATTTTATCATAGAAATGATAAAGCTCATTGAGAGGGCTGTTGGCTACTCTGTATTCAAAATTGAAGTCAAATCCGTTATCGTTTGCTCTGTGCATAACGGTAAGATAAAGAGGCTGAACGGATGAATCGTTGTTATACCAGAAGCCTCTGCTCGTGTTTTTCATCTCCTCGCCGTAATAGGGCATGGGGAAATGGGGGTGATATGAGAAGGTTATGCATTCGTATGTATAACGGGTGCCTGTTTTCATTGCAAGGTGCCTGAGAATAACGGCTTCCATGGGGCTTATGTTGGAATGGGCAAAGATTTCGTTCTGCGCATTCTCAATAACTCTGACCGCCTCGGTAAAAGTCATTTCAGGCTCAACGATATTTCTCATTGAGTAGAAATGCATTCTTACGCCGCCCGCTTTTTTATCAAGCAGAGTTGCGCGGCGGTTAACCATTATTTTGTAGGAAATGTCCTTCTCATTGTCATTGAAGGAGGAAAGTGCGCTTCTCATACCCATCATAAGCACGCAGGGTACTGACAGGCCTCTTTCAGCGCAGGTTTTCATCAGCTTTTCTGATGTTTCTGCATCAAGGCTGAATTTGATTGTTCTTGATTCGGGGTTTGCGTCAAGAACCTCTGCCTTTCTGAGGTTGGGCTTATTCTTCTCAATTCTCTGCTGAAGAAGTCTGCTGGGGCGCACGTAGTCGGTATAAATGGGTTCGGAGTGGTTTTTGATTGTACCCTTCCAGAATTCCCTGTCCTTTTTGTGCTGCTCGGATTTTTTGTATTCAAGCTCCTTTTCAACCATATCTCTGTATCTTCTCATCGGCTTGGGATATGCCATACCGTATTTTTTGTGAAGATAAATTGAAAGCGCATCTGAAAGGAGAAGCTTTGAAGAATAACCGTCAAATGCAAGGTGATGCAGCTTCATATAAATGCCGTTATAGTTATTTTCAAGATGAATTATCCTGATTTCGTTAACGGGCTTGTCCCACATATCAATAATTGAATGGGAACGGTTTTTGAGAAATTCGTGGGCATAGTCCCACTTCATTGCGGAAAGGTCTTCCTCAATGATTTCGATTTCGTGCTCCTGAGCGAGGTACTGATAAACCTTCTTGAAAGGCTTTTTTGTGAAACGCAGACGGATAGCATCGCATCTGTCCATAGCCTCGTAAAGAGCCTCTTTCATTACCTCGGTGTCGAATTCACCCTGCCAATAGTAGCCGGTTACGATGTTGAGAACGGGAGCGTCGGTGCTGTGATGCTCTGAAAGGTAGAGCATCAGGGACTGTGCAGGGATAAGGGGATATGCGTTTACTTCCTTGCCGCCTTTAAGCTTGATTTTCATTTTTTCCTCCGTAATTTTAAAAATTAACGTTGTTCCTCTTTATTTTATTTGATGAAGTCTTAGGGAAGGGGGTTTCTCTGATGCGAAGGGAAGCGATTTCTCTTTCGGGCTTTTCGCCGGCGTTTGCTTCCTTCACCTTTCTTTTAAGGTATGCTTTAATATCTTCAATACCCATCAATGCTGCCATTTCAGCATCGGGGAACACTTCGGCAATTATTCTGTCATTTTCGCCGCTTACAACGATTTCTTTTATAACCTTTTCGTCAGCGAATTTCATTTCGATTTCTTCGGGAGAAACATTTTCGCCATTTGAAAGGATGATGAGATTCTTGATTCTTCCCGTTACGTAAAGATGCTCGCCGTCATCGCTGATTCTGCCGAGGTCGCCTGTTCTGAGATAACCGTCCTCGGTGAATGCTGCGGCTGTTTCTTCGGGCATTTTGTAGTAACCAAGCATAACGGACTTGCCCTTAACCTGAATTTCGCCGTCAACAATTCTTGTATCGAAGATGCTCTTCATAAGCTTGCCGCTTGAATACTTGTGGTTGTTGCCGTTGTCACCTGTTGTGATTTTGGGGCTTGTTTCGGTCATACCGTAGCCCTGGCGCAGGAGGATGCCGTACTTGCCGTATTCATCTATGAGACTGGGGGTAACGTAAGCGCCGCCTACTGCAATCCATCTGATGTTTTTACCGAATACTTTTTCTGCCGCCTGTCTGGGAGTGAGCTCGGGGAATTTTTTGTGGAGAATTGCAACCTTTCTGATGAGGGTTTCGCAAATCATAGGTACCATTCTCATTGTTGTGGGCTGGAAAATCTGAAGGCTCTTGCCCATGTTGCTCAGATCACCGTTAAGGCATACCGTGAAGCCTTCAAGAAGGGACTTGAAATAGTCGCTTGTGAAGCAGAAAATGTGATGCATCGGAAGCACTGAAAGAAGAACTTCGTCTCTGTCGTGCTCAAACTCGGTATAAGTGATGTTGGCAATAAGGTTTGCGGAGGAGAGCATAACGCCCTTTCTCTTGCCTGTGGTGCCTGATGTGTAAATGATTGTAGCGCAGTCGTCGGGCTTGAGCTCAACCTCGGAAAGCGCAGCATATTCGGAATCAGCGCCGTAATTCTTATAGATATCGGCAAACCAATCAGCGTTGCCCATATTAACAAGAACCTTAAGCTTGCCGTATTTTTCGGCAATGGCTTTTGCTGTTTCGGCAAATTCGTTTTCATAAAACAGAGCTTCGATATCGCCTGCTTCAAAAAGATTAACGCCCTCTTCAACCGTGGTGTTGGGAGCGAAGGGCACGAAAATGTTGCCGCTTACAAGAGCGCCGGTCATAGCGGTAATGTATTCGTAGGAGGTTTTGCCGATTATTGCAATGTGCATTCTTTCAGGGCATACGGAGCGGATGTATCTGCAGATTGCAAGGCTGTTTTCCTTAAGGTCGATAAAGCTCTTTTCAACCACTTCATCGCCTACAAGGTACTTTATAAAGGGCTTTGTGCCGAAGGTTTCTGCGCTGTTGTCAATAAGGTCTCTTACTGTCTGAAATTTTGCGTAATAAGTTGCTTTATCCATTTTTTCACCTTTTTCTCCACTTTAAAAATAAACGCACACAATATACATTTTTTTAGTTAGGAAAATGTAAGCGTAATGTTAAAGAAATGTTTACGCTGCTCGTTCAACTATTAAGATTTCCTTAATGATGCGAAAAATTAAAATGTAATAAAAAGAAAAATACTGAGTTTTTATGACGAAAAAACAAAATCCTAAGGGGCGGAGTTTGCGCCTGTGTTCGCTACAAAAGGAAAATCCTTCTTTTCGGATGAATTTTTTGTAATGCTTTTGTAAACATTGCGCCGAATTTATTGACTTGAAAACGTAAATGCGGTATTCTATCATAGACGTTTCGTTCGCAAAAATATCAGAAAACTCAAGTGGAAACAAGGGGACAAATCAATGAAAAAACGAGCAAAAGCAGCATTAAGTATATTTTTAAGTTTTCTTATAATCATACCCGGCGTGGTAATGGCATCGGCTTTTTCGCCCAGAGTATCCGCGCCTGAAAGCAGCAACGTTTATTATTACGGCTCAAAGAGTCATTTCACCATAGGCCAGTGCACGTGGTATGCCTACGGCAGAGCGTATGAGATTAACGGCACGGCGCCCAGAATCAATTCAGGCGATGCAGGCACGTGGTGGAATCAGAATAAAACCAACGGTTACTATGCCTACGGTGACGAGCCTGCGCTTGGTGCGTGGGCGTGCTACAGCAATCACGTTGCCGTGGTTGAGGAGATAGAGGACGGTGTGGCTTACGTGTCCGAGGCGAATTTTGCAGGCACCACCTTCCATTACGGCAGAGTGGCTCAGAATCTCTCGGGGCAGACCTTCTACGGTTATATCTACATAAGCGGTGAGCCTGAGAGTGACCCCGAGCCGGAGCCTGAAATCTCCGTAACATTCTCGGATATCGCTTCAAGCCAGAGTGCGTCAAAATACAGCGTTACCCAGACCAATGCCGTGCTTGTTACAACCGTTACCAAAACCGCAGGGGCAAAGATTGAACAGGCAGGTATGACTCTGACTGATTCCGACGGAGCGGTGCTTGCCACCTATTCATTTACCCCCGACGTTGCGGCAGATGCAGTTAAGTTTGACATTGTGTGCGATATCAATGCAGACACAGGGCTTACTCTTTCCCCCTCAAAAACCTACAAATACAGCTTTTTTGCAAAGACAGATAAAAAAGATTTCACCTCTTCAACCTACTCTTTCAAAACGGTAGAGCTTGAAAAATATACAGTTTCATTTGATGCAAATTCAGGTACGAACGCTCCTGATGACGTTATAAAAACCGAGGGAATAGATCTTGTTCTCCCCTCTGCAATTCCCGAAAAAACGGGTTATGCATTCTCAGGCTGGGCAACCTCAGCCACCGCTAAAAGGGCTGAATACCACGCAGGCGACAAATACACCGAAGATGCGGATGCAACTCTCTACGCCGTGTGGGAAAAGATTGATATTACGGCAATGACCATTGATAAGGACAGAGCCGTGGTTTCCGTTGGCGGCACGCTGCAGCTTGAGGTAAGCTTTGAGCCTGCAGGTGCTTATCAGAGCGTTTCGTGGGAGTCCACAAACACCGATGCCGCAACCGTAAGCTCTGACGGTGAAGTAAAGGGCATAAGCGAGGGCAAAACAACCGTAATTGCAAGAGCGGGCAGCTTTTATGCCAAGTGTGTTGTTGAGGTCACAGAGGGTGTTGAGCTTGAAGAACTGAGGCTTGTGCAGAAAAATCTCACCCTCAAAGAGGGTGAAACGGCAAAGCTCAATTATTCCGTTACCCCGTTGGACGCAACGGACGTTGATATAAGCTGGCGTTCATCGGATGAATCCGTTGCCACCGTAAGCTCAAGCGGCACGGTTACCGCGGTTTCCTCAGGCTCGTGCACAATCTACTGCGAGGATGAAGAAAGCGGCGCGGTTGCACGCTGTGAGGTTAAGGTAACGGTTTCGTGGTTTGACGTAATTCTCAAATCGCTTTCACTTTTCGCAAAGCTGTTTACCTTTTTCCTTGACCTGGCATTAGGAATATAAAAATATAAACGGGACCGTCTCTTTATTGAGACGATCCCGTTTTTTGTTACATAACTGCGTACATACTGTACATATGGCTGTAAATTCCGCCCTTTTCCATAAGCTCGGTGTGAGAGCCCTGCTCCTCCACTCCGTTTTCGGTAAGTACTATAATTTTATCCGCATTGCGAATGGTGGTGAGGCGGTGGGCAATGGTGAGGGTTGTTCTGCCCTGTGAAAGTCTTTCAAGCGATTCCTGAACAAGCTTTTCGCTCTCGTTATCAAGCGCCGAGGTTGCCTCGTCAAGCAGAAGCACGGGCGGGTCCTTGAGGAATACTCTTGCAATGGAGATTCTCTGCTTCTGACCGCCGGAGAGCTTCACTCCGCGCTCGCCGATATAAGTATCGTATCCGTTGGGCATAGCGCTGATAAAATCGTGAGCTCCTGCTTTTTTGGCGGCTTCAATCATTTCCTCATCCGTGGCATCCGACTTTCCGTATACAAGGTTATCCCTTATGGTGCCGGAGAAAAGGTAAACGTCCTGAGCTACAACGCCTATATTTGAACGCAGGGAGTGCAGGGTGATATCGCGGATATTCCTTGCGTCAAGCAGGATTTCGCCGCTTTCAACCTCGTAGAAACGGGGGATAAGATTGCAAAGCGTAGTCTTTCCGCCGCCGCTGGGTCCTACAAGGGCAACGTTTGAGCCCTGAGGAATTTTAAGGCTGAGACTTGTGAGGATTTCCTTTTCTGTTTTCTCGTATTTAAAGGAAACGTTTCGGAATTCAATATCGCCTTTTACGTTTTCAACCTCAACGGCATCGGGAGAATCGGTGATTTCGGGCACTTCATCCATTATCTGGGCGAAGCGCTCAATGCCCGTGATGCCGCGGCTGAACTGCTCGCTGAAATCAACAATGGAGCGGATTGAGCTGAGCAGGGTGGAAACAAGCAGAAGGCTTGCGGCGAAGTCGCCGGGCGAGGTGATGCCGAGATGCATAAAGTATGCGCCAACGCCTACAACGCTTATGTACATTACACCGTCAATCAACGCAACCGTTGCGTGGAAGGAGGACATATATTTGTGGCTCTTGTTGCGCACCTTTACGTATTCGTTGTTGCCTGCGGCGAATTTATCTTTTTCTGTTTTTTCATTGGTGAAAGAGCGGACAACACGCACGCCGAGCAGGGAATCTTCAATTCTTGCGTTGATTTCGCCTACCTGGTGACGGCCCTGGCTGAAGGTTTCGCGCATCCTTGTGCGGCTTCTTTTGGTGAGGATTACCATAAACGGAGTCATCACAAGCACTGCAACTGCAAGGCGCCAATCCATAGTAACAAAAATAAAGAAGCTTGCTATAAGCTTTATAACGGTCATAAAAACCATTTCGGGGAAGTGATGCGACCACTCGGCAACGTCGAATAAATCCGAGGTGAGGCGGCTCATAAGCTGGCCGACCTTGGTGTTATCGAAAAAGGAGAATGAGAGAATCTGCAGGTGGTCAAACATATCCTCACGCATGGAATTTTCAATTTTTGTGCCCATTTTGTGGCCGTAATACGACTGGCAGAAGCTCGCAATGCTTGCTACCGCCTTGAAGGCAATGTAAAACAGGCAGATGCTGAGAATTCTCTGAAGCGTAAGCCCTGCAACGTCCTCAACGCCTGCATCAGTGATTTCACGCACTATCAGCGGCAGAGTGATATCGCACGCGGCGGTAACGGCAACGCAGAATAAAACGAGCGCTTCCGTTGCAAGGTGTTTTTTAAGATACGGAAAAAAACGTTTTGTCAAAGCAAAATTCTTTTTTGCGGAGCTTTTCTTTTTCTCTTTCAGATTAATCCCTCCTTGTACCGAATATTTATATTATGGAACAAAACGGAGGATTTGTAAAGAATAAATTTTCTGAAGTTTCAAGAAAAAAACGGTGTTTTGTTTGGCGTTTTCGCATAATAATGAAAACCCCTGCAGGGCAAAAGCCTTGCAGGGGCGGTTTGTTATAATCAGAAATATTTGGGCATCCAGTCGCCGTGAACTTCGATAAGCTCGTCAACCATCTTGACGATATCGTCGATGCTCAGCTCAGAGCCTGTGTGCGGGTCAAGCATAGCGGCCTGA
Organism: Acutalibacteraceae bacterium; assembly: GCA_045592385.1. Taxonomy (GTDB): domain Bacteria; phylum Bacillota; class Clostridia; order Oscillospirales; family Acutalibacteraceae; genus CAG-177. Next base: position 12,233 of record JAZNUP010000027.1, on the reverse strand, counting down.
TAGATATGATCCTTCTTCTTTGTAACCGCAGCCTCAATGGTGAGGAGCTGAGGATTGATGTTGGTCATATTCATAGCTGCAAGCTGAACGGGGAGTCTGCCTACGTGGCAGGGAGTTACACCGCTTGAGTCAACAAGGCAGGGTACCTCTACGCAGGCGTCTGCGGGGAGGTTGTCGATAAGGCCTGTGTTGAGCACGTTGCCGCCGATTTTGTAGGTCTTGTTGGTAACGATAGCTTCCATTATGTAGGATGCATATTCGTGGGAGCGCTCGTGGGTGATTTTACCGTCTTTGAGAATATCGGCCTTTTCCTTTGCCCAGCCCGCAATCTGATTTATGCAGCGGCGGGGATATTCATCAAGGGGAATGTTGTAAGCCTTGATAAGCTCGGGATACTTATCCTTGATGTAGAACATATTGTATTCCGCATTGTGCTCGCTGGACTCGGTGCAGTAATAGCCGAGACGCTTGATATACTCAAAGCGTACCATATCGTTATGCTTCTTTTCGGGGTCATCGGAAGCGAGAGCAGCGGCATTCATTTCCTCAGCTCTGCGGCGGATTTCGGGATAAAGGTCGTTGCCGTCCTTATCGTGGATTTCAAGCAGCCAGGCCATATGGTTGATACCTGCAATGCGGTCATATCTGCCTTCAATCTTATCTTCCATACCAACCTTTGCAAGCAAATCCCTTGAGCAGCCCTGAACGGAGTGGCAAAGACCGACGGTCTTAACACCTGTGTAACGGGTCATATAGCCGGTAAGGATAGCCATGGGGTTGGTGTAGTTGAGGAACCACGCATCGGGGCAGACCTCTTCCATATCCCTTGCAAAATCCTCAAGCACGGGGATTGTGCGAAGGCCGCGCATTATGCCGCCGATGCCGAGGGTATCGGCGATAGTCTGACGAAGGCCGTACTTTTTGGGAATTTCAAAGTCCGTGATGGTGCAAGGGTCATAAAGACCAACCTGAATTGCGTTTACTACGAAATCGGCGCCCCTGAGAGCATCTTTTCTGTTTTCAACGCCGAGATAGGTGGAGATTCTTGCCTTGCCCTGGTTTGCATTTTTGTTGATAGCACTGAGGATTATTTCAGAATCCTCAAGACGCTGCTTGTCGATATCGTAAAGAGCGATTTCGGCATCGCACAGGCACTCTGTGCACATACAGTCGCCCAGAACGTTTCTTGCGAATACGGTGCTGCCTGCACCCATGAACGTGATTTTCATAATTTGTCCTCCTTCAACAGTTTGTTTGTTTATCATAGGTTGACAGTGCACTGTCAACCGCTTTTACACTTTTAAAAATCAGTGGGCATCAATAAGAGCGTTGATTGCGCTCATTACCGTGCTGCCTGCCTTGCCGCCTGCGGCAAGGAGCTCTTCATAGTGCCTGTGATATTCGCCGAAAAGGGCTTCGCCGAGCTTCCAGTCGCCGATTTCCATGCCCCACAGACTGTCCGCAATAAAGGGAGCATAGTCACCGTCAGCTAAAATGTAGCCAATAGCATCGTTGCAAAGTCCGAGAGTGAGCACGGTTTTATCGCTAAGGGTTTCGGCAGGATATGCGAGATCCCACGAAGTGCCGAGGTAGGATTCCTCAGAGGAAACAGCATTGCCGTAGAGAAGGTGGGGGTCAATTTCACCGGGGGCGGTGAGGATAACTATATCCGAGCCGAGCTCGATATAGCCGACCTCGGAGATGAAGGAGAATTTGGAGCCGTTTGATCTGTCCTTAACAACAGTGAAGCCGAGCAGCTGGGATGCCGCCGCAAGGTGGAAAATACCTCTGTCAAGCGGAATAACTACTTCGTCCATATCAACGTTGAGAATAGGGTCAACTCTTTTTGCGTTGCCGATTGCTTCATTTACAAGCCTTGCAAGCTCGTAGCCGAAGGTCCTTGCGCCGCGGTATGCCTCTTCATCGGGGTTGGCTTTCATATAAGCATCAACCTCATCAAGCACAGCCTGAGTTTTAACGTTGCCCGTTCTTGAGCCCATTGCGCACTGTGCACCCTGGAGGAATACGAAGTTATAGCCGTATTCATTCATACGCTCTTCCATATAATGAGGGAAGTCTGCGCTCAGGAGAGAGGTGTTTCTATTGATTGAGGTGGGGTGTGCGCCGAGGTTTGAGAAAACGGTGGGGGTGCTTCCCGCGTTATCGGGAACAAATTTGAAGCAGGCGATTTTGTGCTGGAAGCCTTCTTCCTGATATCTTTTGTCGTAGAGATAGTCGTATTCATCGTCGGAATAAAGGCCGTTTTCATCGTCTCTGCCGACACCTGCGGTTTCAAAGTAGTAAAGCTCACCGTCCTCCATAGCAAGGTAAGCGTTGATAATTGCATCGGATGCGCCGTCAATGAGTACGTCGTAAAACTCGGAATCAATGCTTCTTATCGGGTCGATACCGGGGATTACCGCAAGCATATTGCGGAAAATCTGACCGATAAGTTCAAGGCTGAAGCCCTGAGCATCAATAACTGTATGGCAATGAGTAGCGTTGATGTTGATGGCGATAATATCGTTCTTTATTCCTTTTTCTTCAAGCTTGTTGAAGACTGCCCTGCGTATGGCACGCACATCGGCATTGCTTACGCCGATAGCATCAACAGCTGCAAACACAGCGGTGCCTCTGCCGCTTGAATCATTGAGGGCAACAGCGTTTACGCCCTGGTCGTCATATACTCCGTTGATTTTCTGTGTCATATAGCCGCCGGTGTAGTATTCCTTGCTGCCGTCGGCAAGATTTTCGGGCACACAGCTTGATTTGCCGAAGCCGAGGCGCCATTTCGCACCGTTTGCGGGGGAGTCAATGAAGGCTTCGGTGCCGTTGAGGAAATCTTCACTCGGATTTTTAAGATACTCTTCAACCGACATATAATCATTGAAGGGATATGCGAGCTCTACAAGCCAGAGTGCGCCGTTGATAATTGCGTTAACAAAGTTGGATGCGCCGATTATTGCGGAGTTGTCCGCCGCGCCTGCCGCGCTTGCGGTGCCCATACAGGAAAAGAGGATGCATACCGAAAGAATAACTGCGAGCATTGATTTGAGCGATTTTTTCATTTTCATCTCTCCTTTATGAATAATAAACGGATACAATATATTTTTAACATAAAAATTATGAGTTGTAAAGAGAAATATGTTTATTTTATATAAATAAACAAGGAAAGGCAGGACCGGGGGAGTCCTGCCTTTCCTTGTTATAAACGGGGGACAAAAAAGTGAGTAGTAATCTGTTTTATTCGGAAGCTTTCTTTGAGTACTTCTTGAGATATACAAATCTCATAAGATGTGAGTCAACAGCTCCGATGGGCTTCGGCTTGCCGAAAACGCTTGCACCGAGATATGCAAGGCAGTTTTTGCTCATAATCATATCAACAGCCTCAGCATCGCTTTCAACTGCGCCGCAGCAAAGAGCGCCGTTACCCTTAAGCAATACTGCGTTACGCTTCTTGAGAGCCTTTGCGCAGGTGGCGGCGGTAGCATTCTTTACCTTGGGACCTACAATCTGAGCAAAATCGTCAACCATAGGCTTGAGAGCCTTGCCGAGAGCGGAAACTGCTACAACTGCAGGGTCGGTATTCTCGATAATATAGTTGATTTCCTTGCGGTTTGTGTAGATATCTCTGTGAAGCTCAGCCTGTACGGGGGGCTCACCCTCGCAGGTTTTGCCTGTTGAAAGCTCAACGCTTGCACTGTACTCAGGGTCAGCAGAATCGGTAAAGCTGATTTTTCCGTTTTCTCTGTCACAAGAGCTGCTTACGGGAGCAACGGGGGCTGCACAGTCATCCTCAGCGCCGAGGATTTTGGGCATTGCGCTGCAGAAAGCGGAAAGATTATCTGCGTAAATCTTAAGCTTGCCTGCGGCTGCCTCAAGAATATATTCTTCGCAAACCTTTTCAAGAGTGTTTGCAACGTTGAAAGCATCGTCACTGTCAACACCGAAGCATACAGCGCCGTGGTGAGCCATAATAACAGCCTTTGAATCATATGCTGCAAGAGCTGCGGCAACACCTTTTTTAAGCTTGCCTGTGCCGGGCAGACCGTAGGAAGCGATGGGGATTTCAACGCCGATGATGCTTGCCGCCTCACCGCTTACAAAGGGGATGCCCTTCTTGAGTGCGCTGATAACGGAAGCGTTTTTCTGATGGGTGTGAATTACGAAGTTTGCCTCGGGATGAGCCTTGTAAACCTCTGCGTGAACGCCCTTTTCTGAGGAGGGCTTAACGTCGCCCTTGTAAGCAAGGTCGGAAATTCTTACCTCAACGATATCGTCGGGAGTAAGGCCGAGATAGGGCTTGCCGCTGGGGGTTATAACAAAGGATTCCTCATCAACACGGCAGCTTACGTTACCCCAAGTTCTGGCGATAAGGCCTGTTTTTACAAGCTTCACGCCTGCATCAATAACGAGCTGTTTTGCCTGAAGTATATCCATAAGTTTGAACACCTCTTAATGTAAAAATAAAAGCGGCGGGAGCGGACAACTCACGCCGCATGGAAATTTTTAGCCTTCGGAAACAACAGCGATGTTAGCGAATACTCTGTCAAATGCTGCAAGAGCTTCGTCAATAAGAGCATCGTCATAAGCTGCGCTGGTGTAAAGTCTGCTGCCTGCGAGGGTAACAAGACCTTCTGCCATATAAGCAGCGCCCATATGTTCCATTTCCTTCTTGCGCTTGCTTGTTGCGCTGAGAACTGAAGGAATAGTCCAGGGCTTGGACCAGTCGATTGCGAAGTGCATGGTGCCAACTGTTTCGAGGTGGCAGATTGAACCCTGGTTGAAAGCAACGAAGGGAAGATTGTACTTCTTGATAAGAGCCTGGAGACCTGCGGTGATTCTGTCACCGGCAAGAGCTGCCTTGTAGCAAGCGTCGGTCTTTTCAATTTCATCAAGAGTGTAGTAACCTGCTACGCAGGAAAGGGGGTTAGCGGACATAGTGCCGCCGCAGAATGCCTTATGAATCTTGGTGCCGCCGTCAAGGCCTGCGCCGAGATACTTCATATATTCGTTCTTACCGCCGAGGCCGCCTGCTCCGGGGTAGCCGCCTGCGATAACCTTGCCGAATACGGTGAGGTCGGGCTCTACGTCAAAGTAACCCTGAGCACCGCCAACGCCTACGCGGTAACCGGTAACAACTTCGTCGAATACGAGGAGAGCGCCGTACTTATCGCAAAGGAAGCGAACGCCTGCGTTGAAGTTCTTGTCAACAGGTCTGGTACCGCTTTCGGGGCCGATGGGCTCAATCATAACAGCAGCGGTGCCGCCCTTGAGCTTGTTAGCCTTGAGCTTGCTCTCAAGAGAGTTAAGGTCGTTGGGGAAGAATTCATCAACGCCGTTGAAGCAGAAATGAGGAACGCCGTGAGCCTGAGTCCACTTTGAGCCGGGAACACGGATGCCGTAGCCGAGCTGATCGCTCCAGCCGTGGTAAGCGCCGCCCATCTTAAGAATCTGCTTGTTGCCTGTTGCAAGTCTTGCAACACGAAGTGCGCACATGCAGCCTTCAGTACCTGAACCGAGCATACGGAACATATCTACGCCCTTGAAATTATCAGCAATCTTCTTTGCGAGCTTGTATTCAAACTCGTGGAAAAGACCGGTTGAGGGGCCGCAATCGTTAAGGAGCTCGATAACCTTTTCACGAACGCCTGCATCGTTACTGCCGAGAACGGTGGGGCCGCCTGCCTGAAGGAAGTCGAGGTACTTGTTACCGTCGATATCATAAAGGTGAGCGCCTTCAGCCTTTGTGAAAACAAGGGGGAAGGGATAGTTGAAAGCGAGGTTGTGCTGAACGCCGCCGGGGATGATTGTCTTAGCTTCAGAAATCATTTCCTTGGACTTTGCGCACTTTGCCTCAAAGTATTCCTCTTCGTACTTCTTAAGTACGGAAGGCTTGATGGAATAAATGGGCTTTTTGATAAGCTCGTCAAGCTGCTTTGTAATCGCCGCAGCATCGGGATAAGTGATAATTCCGGGTTTTGCCATGATTCGTACCTCCTAAAGTAATTTATAATTAATACCACATTGTATTATAACATAACCTGCCAAATTAAGCAAGACCGAGTTTTTTAGCCATTTCTGACGTTTTGAGCTCAAGAAGCTTTGAAACACCCTGCTCCTGCATGGTTACGCCGTAGAGGATATCCGCCTCCTCCATAGTGCCGCGGCGGTGAGTGATGAGGATGAACTGGATGTTTGAGGTCATACTGCGGACATACTTTGCGTAACGGGTAACGTTTACGTCGTCAAGCGCGGCCTCAACCTCGTCGAAGATGCAGAAGGGAGCGGGGGTAACCTTGAGGATTGCAAACAGAAGAGCGATTGCCGCAAGGCCCTTTTCACCACCCGAAAGCAGGTCGATATTCTGAACGGTTTTGCCGGGGGGCTGAACCTTGATGTTGATATCGCATTCGAGAACGTCCGTGGGATCGTCAAGCACAAGCTCTGCCTTACCGCCGTCGAACAAATCGCGGAAGGTTTCGCCGAAGTAGTTGTTGATTCTTCTGAACTGCTCACGGAAACGCTCAGCCATTTTTTCGGTGAGCTCACCAATCATCTTTTCAAGCTCCTGCTTGGAGGTTTCAATGTCTCCTACCTGCTCGCTCATATAAGCGTAGCGCTCGGAAACCTCTTTATATTCCTCAACCGCACCTACGTTTACACTGCCGAGAGCGCGGATTTTGTTGCGGATTTCCTGCAAGGTACGCTGGCTTGCGGGGATATCCTCAAGCACTATGTTCATATCCTGAGCTTCTCTGAGGGAAAGCTGATATTCGTCATAGAGCTTGTTCTGCGCGGTGGTAAGCTCCTGATTCATAGTGTTGCGGCGTTCTTCAAGGCGTGCAATTTCGCCTGAGAGCTTTTCCTTTTCGTCGTTCTTCTCTTTTTCTTTGGCGCGAAGGTCAGCATTTTCGCTCTCCTTATCGCCTCTCTGATTGACGTACTCGGAAATGGTGGCCTTTGCATCTGCCGCACTCTTGCGAAGGGCGGCTGATTTTTCTTCAAGGGAAGTAATCTTCTCCTTGATTTCAGCGCTTCTTGCGTTGATTTCATCAATTTCGCTGTTGAATTCCTCAAGGCGCATACCCTGAGTTTCCTGCCTGCGGCGGCAGTCGGCTATAATTTCAAGCCTTGCTTCAACGTCTTTTCTTCTTTCAACCATTTCAAGGTTGAGAAGATTCTGCTTTTCTGCGGATTCCTCACGCTTTGCAACAAGAGCGCTTCTTGCCTCATCTATTGCGGCAAGCTCTGCGGTGAGAGCCTTTGACTCCTCGGCAGCGGATTCGATTTTTTCCTCGAGTGCCTTTGACGAAACGGTGAGGGATTCTATTCTTTCCTCAGCGGCTTCTTTTTCCGCAAACAGAAGCTTGAGCGCCTGCTCAATTGTGTTGCAGCTGCTCTGAACAAGTGCAACATCGCTCTCCTTGCGGATTACGTCCTCCTGAGCCTTGGCAAGCTCTGCCTTGACGGCATCGAGCTCTGCGGTAACGGAAGCAAGCTGAGCGGTAAGAGCATCAAACGAGGTCTGCTGCTCATTGAGCTTTTCATCAGCCTTTGCAACCTCTGCCTTGAGCGATTCAATTTCGTTCATACGGCTTAAGAAGCCGTCGTTCTGACCTCTGGAGCCGCCTGTAATAGAGCCGCCTGCGTTGAGCACCTGACCGTCAAGGGTTACGATTTTGAAACGGTAGGAGTAACGCTTTGCCATTGCGATACCGTCGTCAATCGTTTCCACAACGGCGGTTCTGCCGAGGAGTGAACGGATGATTTCGCGGTATTTTGCATCGCAACCGAGAAGGTCGTCCGCCATAGCGACAAAGCCTTCGCAGGAATCAAGACCCTTTTCGGTAAAGGGACGGGCTGTTATGGATGAAAGGGGCAGGAAGGTCGCTCTGCCCGCTCTGTTTTCTTTAAGGAAGTTGATGGCGCGCTTTGCATCGTTTTCCGAATCGGTAACGATATTCTGGATGGCGGCGCCGAGTGCGGTTTCTACCGCAACGGCGTGCTCACCCTCAACCGTGATAAGCTGCGAAAGAGTGCCGTGGATTCCTCTGAGTGCGCCTCTTTTTGCCTGTGTGAGCACCTGCTTTACGCTGCCCTGATAACCGTCAAGATTCTTTTCAAGGTCGTCAAGCATCCTGATGCGAGCCTGCTTCTGATGCTTATCAAGGTTAAGCTTTTCAAGCTGAGCACGCATTGCTTCAAGCTTGTTGGTGCGTGAAGCAATCATCATTTCGTAGCCTGAAAGGGAGTTTTCATAGCCCGATGCTGATTCTTTGAGGGCATCAAGCTCTTTCTGATGCCCAGCCTTTTCATTATTGAGCGCGGCAAGCTCATTCTGCCTGAGAGCAATGGTGGTTTCAACACCTGCAATTCTTGAAGAAAGCTCTTCGCAGGAGGAAGTTGCGGCGGAAAGTTCAACTCTGCTGTCAGCAATAAGCAGGGTTTTTGCGGTGATGGCTTCACTTATCTGACGTGCTTTTTCCGAGCAGCCCGAATCCTCCTCATTCAAAGAGTTTGCAAGAGAGAGCAGAGCCTCAAGTTCTTCACGCTTTTCGGCAATCTGAGCGTTGAACTGCTCAATTTCCTGCTCGGCTGATTTTATTTGCTCTTCAACCTGAGCGGAGCCCTCGCTCGCTTCGTTTATATCCTTTAAAATTCTTTCTATTGTAAGGTCGTTGTGTTCAATTGTATTCTTTTCAACCGCAATAAGACCGTCAACCTCCGCGGCTTCTTCCTCCGCATTTGCGGCGGTGATGCGAAGATTGTCTATTTCAAGAGTGAGCCTCTGACTGTCCGCATATGCATCGTCAATAGCCTTTTCAAGGCGCTCAAGGTCAAGCTCGGTCTGCTCATACTGAGAGGAGGCAACGGTGAGCTTGTTCTCCTGCTCGATAAGACCTTTGCGGGATTTTTCGATTGTGTGAAGCCACAGGCCGATTTCAAGCTCTTTTTTCTCCGCTGCAAGCACGAGGAATTTCTGAGCCTTTTCACTCTGTGTTTTAAGGGGACCTATGCGTCCTTCAAGCTCCGAGAGAATATCACGAAGGCGCACCAGATTTTCCTCCGCCTGAGCGAGTCTGCGGGAAGCATCGCCTCTGCGGTAACGGAAATGGGAAATTCCTGCCGCTTCTTCAAGCATATCCCTGCGCTTTGCGGAGCGTGCGGAAACAAGGTCGGCAACCTTGCCCTGGCTTACAAGGGAGTAACCGTCCCTGCCGAGACCCGTATCCATAAAAAGCTCGTGGATATCACGCAGGCGGCATTCCTCGCCGTTGATGCGGTATTCACTTTCGCCCGAGCGGTAAAAGCGGCGGGTAACGGCAACCTCGTCCTTATCCACTGTGTGCAGAGCGCGGTCGGTATTATCGAGATTGAGGGTAACCTCCGCAAAGCCGAGCGCCTTACGCGAGCCCGTGCCTATGAAGATAACGTCCTCCATCTTGGAGCCGCGAAGGGATTTTGTGGACTGCTCGCCCAAAACCCAACGCACGGCATCCGAAATGTTACTCTTACCCGAGCCGTTGGGGCCGACTACCGCCGTGATGCCCTTACCGAGGGTGAACACGGTTTTGTCCGGGAAGGATTTGAAGCCTTGCATTTCAAGTGACTTTAAAAACATAATTTACCAAACCTTTATGTAAATTCATCAAAACTGATTTTAACTTCATATTTATCAAGGGATTCATCCGCTTTTACACGGCAGATGAGACCGTGAGCGGAGAGTTTTTGCAGGTTTTCTTTTTTCTGACCTGCCATTTTTGAGATTTCACGCGGATTTACAAACAGCGTTGCTTTGCCGGACTTTCCGTTGGCGGCAAGCAATGCTTTATTAAGATATATGCGGCTTTCCGCCATTTCACGAAGGGCGGGATGGAAAGCGCCGCCCGTAAAATTGCCCTGCACGTCGCCGCCTGAGTGCAGACCGAAGCGTATTACGCGTATGCCTGCCTCGTGGAACATCAGAAGCAATTCACCGCCGAGGTCTGCCGCGGCACGGGCACCCTGAGGGATGAATTCTCCGCTTTTCATAAGGCGGTCAAGCTCAGTGCCTTCAAGCACAACGGTGGGGTAAATCCTCACAGTGTCAGGAGAGAGGGCTATTATTCTTTTTGCGGTTTCTATACTGTCCTCATCAGTTGAGCCGTAAAGCCCCGTCATCATCTGAAGCCCCAGCTCGAAGCCGTGCTTTTTAAGCAGAAGAGAGGCATTTTCAACGTCCTGCGCGGTGTGCCCTCTGCGGTTGAGGGAGAGCACGGTATCATTCATACTCTGCGCGCCGAGTTCAACGCTTGTTACGCGGTATTCACGAAGAACAGAGCAGATTTCCTCATCAATTGCATCGGGACGGGTTGAAATCCGTATACCCTTGAAAAAGCCTGCATCAACAAACTGCCTTGCCGCCGCAAGAAGAGCGAGCATATAATCACGCTCAATCATAGTAAAGCTTCCGCCGAAAAAGGCGATTTCGGACGTGGCAGGGTCAGCGCCGCTTTCGATTGCGGTTTTCGCCGCGGACACAACGTCCTCCGGGCTGAGCTTTTTGCAGCTGCCGGAAATACTTTTCTGATTGCAGAATGAGCACATATGGGGGCAACCCTCGTGCACTGCGAAAAGCGCAACGTTTACGTGCTTCATACGTTACTCCTTAAGACCCATAAGCTCCAGAGCTTCTTTTGCCGCCGCCTGCTCGGCAAGCTTTTTGCTCTTGCCCGTGCCTTTTCCGATAACGTTGCTGTTAAGGTAAACTTCAACGGTAAAAAGCTTTGCGTGGTCGGGACCTTCTTCGCCTACAAGGGCGTATTCAAGGCTTTCTTCGGGGTGCTTCTGAACTATTTCCTGAAGCAGGGTTTTGTAATCGTCAACAAGAGTCTCCGCCTCATAAGCGCATACAAATCTGAGAGCGAGCTTTTTTGCAGGCTCAATGCCGCCGTCAAGGTAAACTGCGGCAAGCACAGCCTCAAAGGCATCGGCAAGAATTGAGGGCCTTTCGTTGCCGCCCGTTCTTGTTTCGCCTTTGCCGAGCTTTATAACGTCGCCCACGCCGAGCTGCCTTGAGTAGCTGCAGAGAGCCTTTTCGCATACGGTTGCCGCGCGCAATTTGGTAAGGCTGCCCTCCTGACGGCTTCTGTAAAGGCTGAAAAAATATTCCGCCGTTACAAAACCGAGCACGGAATCACCGAGGAATTCAAGTCTTTCGTTGCAGGCATCGGGGTCACCGTTTTCGTTGGCATATGATGAGTGGGTGAGCGCCCTTTCGAGTAAAGATATATTTTTAAAAGTGTAACCTAATCTTTCCTGAAATTCAATCAATAAGCTGTTCATAATGTTTCTCCGTTTTGGGATTCAAGGCTTTTGCGAAGCAGCTCAAGTCCTCTTTGCGAGAGTGCTTCGTAGCGCATTTTCTTATCCCTGATTTTAACGTCAAGCGCAGGCAGAAGCCCGAAGGATGCACCCATAGGCTGAAAATCCTTTACGCTGCTGTCGCTTATATAATTTGCAAGGGCTGAAAGCATAGATTCAACCGGCAATTCAAGGGGCTTTTCACCAAGGACGTATCTTGCGGCATTGATGCCTGCAATTATGCCCGAGCCTGCGGATTCCATATAGCCCTCAACGCCCGTAATCTGACCTGCAAACCATATGCCGGGCTTTGATTTAAGGGCATAGGTACTGTCAAGCAGACGGGGGGAATCAATAAAGGTGTTGCGGTGCATAACTCCGTAGCGTACGAATTCAGCGTTTTTGAGAGCGGGAATCATAGAGAAAACACGCTTCTGCTCGCCGAATTTGAGGTTGGTCTGGAAGCCTACGAGGTTATACATTGAGCCGCCCACGTTTTCCTTGCGAAGCTGAAGATTTGCCCACGGACGGTGGCCTGTTTTAGGATTTGTAAGCCCTGCGGGCTTCATAGGTCCGAAACGGATTGTATCAACTCCGCGCTTTGCCATAACCTCAATGGGCATACATCCTTCAAAAACCTTGGGGTCTTCCACACCGTCGTGAACAGGTGCACATTCAGCGGCCACCAGCGCATTTCTGAATGCAGTGTATTAAGTCGGATCGTAGCCATGTCGTTCTGTGAGCCAAGGAGTTGTTCCATGGAGTTGTCTTCCTAAGACCGCTTGGCCTCCGACTTATACATCCTTCAAAAACCTTGGGGTCTTCCACACCGTCGTGAACAGGTGCACATTCAGCGGCCACCAGCGCATTTCTGAATGCAGTGTATT
>JAZNUP010000026.1:0-15586 GCA_045592385.1 Acutalibacteraceae bacterium | reverse complement strand
AGCTCCGTTCGACTTGCATGTGTTAGGCACGCCGCCAGCGTTCATCCTGAGCCAGGATCAAACTCTCTAAAAATTGTATATAAACACCCTAAGGTGTTTAAACCATTTTCAGAGCTTAATCGCTCTTGCCATTGCTGGCTTTCTTTTAAATCTTGGTTTCCCAAAATTACTGTTTGTTGAGTATTCTACTCAAATTAATCTCAAGGGTTTCTTGATTATTTCGTTGTTTAATTTTCAAGGTGCGAGTGCGCTCTCTCTTGAGCGCTCGACTATATTATCAAATCTTTCCCCTTTTGTCAACACCTTTTTTTAATATTTTTTCATCTTTTATCAACGCCGCCGTGTGTTTCGCGCTTTCGGATGCTTAAACGCTTTTTCAAGGACAGCAAAGCGGCACGGAAAAACCGTGCCGCAAAAACCAGTTTATATATAATGTATTAAATAATGGAGCAACATAAGCTCCGAGGTCGGGCTGAACCAACCCTCGGTAAATCCTTTCCTCCGATTACATAAGAATCTCATCTGCTCCTGCTGAGAAATGCATCCTTCATCAGGTGAGTACCTTTATTTTTTATTTCAGATATTCTGAATAAGCATAATAATCATATCAAATACGGCACCCATACCGAAATACGAAGCCATGAACGCAAGCGGAGACGCACCGCCCACTCTGTAAATCATTGTTTTATAAAGCTCACCCTCGCGGTAGGTATCGCGCAGCTTCTTTATGTCGCTCGTTACCCGTTTAAAATATATATTATCTGCAAGCAATGCCGCTGCAATATTGAGCAGCAGCATACCTGCAAGGCAGGATACCACAATCGGATTTTTGGCGCATCTTACCGCCGCTTCACGGGTTAGCTGCATCATCTTTTCTGCAGCCTCTTCCTGCTCCTCAATACTTACGTCGTCGCTTTCGAGCATCTGGCCGTAGGTTATGGTGTAATTATAGTATTCCTCAAGCTCTTTATCAATCTGGGGCGATGCCAGAAGATTGAGGCCAAGCAGAATGCCCATAAAGATAAGGCCGACTTTATAAATCTTGCGGTAGAAGAACCAGTAGGGTGACAGGAAAAACGCCGCCCAGTTCCAGTTGATTTTCTTGCCCGATGCGCAACGCTTGAAACGGGGGATAAATCTGTGCTGATTTCTTCTTAAATAGATGGCAATATCGCCCGCTCTTTCACCGCCGATTCCCTCATCGGGGTCACAGCCGGTGCCGTACAACAAACTCATTTCTCTGTCCCTGTGCGAGGGCTGATGAAACTGAAACGGTATGCCCTGGAAAGGCTGACCCTGCTGCTGATTGCCGCCGAGAGGGCTTCCGCAATAGCTGCAGTGAAGGGACGTTGAATCGTTTTGCGCCGCGCAGTTGGGGCATATGACCGCCTGCTGCTCTTCCTTTTTCTCTTCGTTCGCCTGCGCCTTACCCTCAGGCTGCCACACGTAGCCCGAAGCGTGAAGATAGCCGTTTACGCAGCTGTTCGTTTTGTTCCAGCACTCTCTGTGCTGAGGGGTAGCGCAGTCAGGGCATACTACTATATCTTCCCCTTCAGCAAGAGGATTGCCGCAGCCTGCACAAATCTCATTTTCGTATCTCAATCTCTTTCACCTCTGAAAAAGTGTTTATTTTCCAAGTAATATACCATATTATTCTATATCATTTGTGAACAAAATTCAATTATTATGCAAAATTTAATTTATTTCTTTACTTTATTGATTTTTTTATATATAATATATGCTGATATATTTTGTGATTCAGGAGAATAAAGTTTATGATTCAGTATGAAGAACTCAGGCTTGCAATAATTGATAAAGAAGAAAAGCTCGAGCAGCTTAAGGTTTCGCTTGCGCTTGACAAAACCGCTCAGGAAATTGCTCAGCTTGAAGAACAGACCGCAGAGGGTGCTTTCTGGGATGACGTTGCAAATTCGCAGAAGGTGCTTCAGCGCATAAGCCAGCTTAAGAACAAGGTTTCCTCCTATGAGGACCTTGCCGCATCCTATGATGATGCGCTTACCATGATTGAGCTTGCCGATGAAGAGGGCGACCTTGACCTGCTTGACGAATGCAAGGAGATTGTTGACTCTTTCATCACAAAGCTTGACGCTATGACTCTTTCCACCCTTCTTACGGGTGAATACGATGCAAAGAACGCCATTCTCACCTTCCACGCAGGCGCAGGCGGCACCGAGGCGCAGGACTGGAACCAGATGCTTGTAAGAATGTATGAGCACTGGGGCGACAAGCACGGCTTCAAGGTAAGTATGATTGACTTCCTTGACGGCGACGAAGCAGGCCTCAAATCCGCGGTTCTTCTTATTGAGGGTGAGAATGCTTACGGCTTCCTCAAAAGCGAAATGGGTGTTCACCGCCTTGTAAGAGTTTCACCCTTCGACGCTTCGGGCAGAAGACATACCTCCTTCGCATCCCTTGAGGTTATGCCCGAAATCGACGATACCGTTGACGTTGAAATCAACCCCGACGATATTAAAATAGACTATTACCGCGCAAGCGGCGCAGGCGGACAGAAGGTTAACAAAACCTCCTCTGCGGTAAGACTTACGCATATCCCCACGGGTATCGTATGCGCCTGCCAGGTTGAAAGAAGCCAGCATCAGAACCGCGAGGTTGCTATGAAGATGCTCAAATCCAAGCTTATCGAAATCAAGGAAAGAGAACATCTTGACAAGATTGACGATATCAAGGGTGAGCAGCGTGAAATCGCCTGGGGCAGCCAGATTCGCTCCTACGTCTTTATGCCCTACACCCTCGCAAAGGACCACAGAACAGGCTTTGAAATCGGCAACATCAACGCTGTTATGGACGGCGAAATCGACGGTTTCATCAACGCTTATCTTCAGATGGAAGCAAATAAGGACTGATTATTATTTTCGGCAAGGAGGTCTTGCTGTGAAAATCATTGATATTTCAAGAGATGCTTTCAACACGGAAATATACCCCGGCGACCCTGAGCCGCGTTACGACTGGGTTGAGCGCATAGGTGAGGATTCGGACTGTAACCTTTCCCTGCTCACCCTCGGCGCACACACGGGCACCCACGTTGACGCACCGCTCCACTTTATAGAGGGCGGCGCAACGATAGACTCCTGCCCGCTGGATGCGTTTGTGGGTCCGTGCACGGTGATTGAGATTCGCCCCGGAGTAATCACGGGTGAGGATGCCGAAAACCTTCTGCCCAAGGGCTGTGAAAGGCTGCTTATCAAAAGCGGCGGCAGAGCTTTCTTTATGGATTCCTCCGCCGAGCTTCTTGCCGACAGCGGTCTGAAGCTCATAGGCACCGATTCCCTTTCCGTAGGCTGCAAGGGCAATCAGCTCAAGCCTCACCGCGGTTTTCTTCAGAGCGGTGTAAGCATCCTCGAGGGGCTTGACCTCTCAGAGGTTTCCCCCGGCAACTATTTCCTTTTCGCCGCTCCGCTTAAACTCGGCGGTCTTGAGGCGGCACCCGCAAGGGCTCTGCTGATAGAGGATTATATCTTCTGGAGCGGACGTAAACAATAATGCTTTTAGGATGTGAAAATCTTTATGAAGCGCACTTTTGATTTTTGTGTCAGCCTTTTTCTGCTGATTCTGCTCTCTCCCGTGCTTGCAGTTATTGCTCTTGTGATTCTTATTGACGACGGAGCACCCGTTGTTTTCAGGCAGAAGAGAGTGGGCAGGAATGCCGAAAATTTTGAAATAATAAAATTCCGCACTATGAAAAAGGGCACAAGGAATACCGCCACCGCAAACCTCTCCGAGGCTGATGAACAGATAACGAGAAGCGGCAGAATTTTAAGAAAAACCAGCCTTGACGAGCTCCTTCAGCTTGTCAACGTGCTCAACGGCTCGATGAGCCTTGTAGGACCCCGTCCTCTTATCCCTGAAGAAACGGATATCCATAAGCTCCGCCTTGAATACGGAGTTTACAGCGTACGCCCCGGTGTTACGGGCTGGGCGCAGATAAACGGCAGGGACAATCTTTCAGCAAAAGAAAAAGCTCTGTTTGACAAGGAATACATTGACAAACAAAGCCTTTTATTCGATATTAAAATTTTAATAAAAACCGTAGGCGTAGTCCTCAAGCGCGAGAACATCTCCGAGGGCGGCAATCAGGCATAACCGAGGTATTCCTCAAGGCATTCGCCGCTCGCCTTCATAGCCTTCGCGTTTTCAACTCCAACATATCTCCAGTGCCACGGCTCGTAGGTGATTTTGGTTATATCCTGCTTATCCTCGGGGTAGCGCAGGATGAAACCGTAATCCGCGGCATTCTCCATAAGCCACGCAAACTCATCGGTCTGCTCGAAGTTTGCCGAGGTGCTTGCAACGCAGATATCCATTGCAAGGCCTGCGTTATGCTCGCTGGTGCCGGGAGGCAGAATTCTTGTGGCAGCCATCTGGGTTGCTTCAACTCTCGAATAACCCATATCCATATAGCTCTGGATTTTATTTTTGAAGTTTCTCTCCTGCCTGTCACGTGAACGGTAGCCCGAAACGGGAGTAAGTGTAATACCGTCCTCCTTTGCGGCAAGGTACATTTTGTTGTAATGAGGCGCTACTCTGTAATCAAGCTTGCAGCTTGACGGGTCACTCTCCACACTGGGGGCAAGCTCAAGAGTATCCTCAAAATCCTCGGGCAGGATATAATCCCTGTTTACAAGCAGAAGATTCCACACCCTTTCATCAGGGTCGGCATATGCGGGGCTGAAGCCTGCGTATGCAAATTCATAATCCTCAATAGGGGCGGCAGAGGTTGACTCGGTAGTGGTTTCGCTCGTTTCTTCCTCGTCATCATCGCCAAACCAATCAAACTTTTTCTTGGTTGTGGTTTCGGTTGTTGATTCCTGCTCGCTCTCACTTTCACTCTCAGGCTCGGTGAATGCCGGCTGAGTTACCGTAAGAGTTTCGGAATAATCTGCGGTGCTGCTCTCCTGCACGGTGGTTTCTTCGCCGCTGTCGGTTGAAACAACGCCCGCTATAATACCCGTCATAATCGCCACAACCACTGCAGCGGCTATGACCAGAAGCTTATTTTTGCTCATCTCTTTCCCTCCGTTTTATTTTTTACTACACTGTATTTTAGTCAATTCTCCGCCCGTTGTCAATGAAGCGGCGGAAAATTTACAATTCTTTTAAGGTATCTGAGGGGAAAGCCCTTAAATATATACAATTATATTATATAGCCGTTTGGCGAAAGGAGTGTTCGCTTTGAAAGCAAGCGAAAGTGTAAAAAACTATCCGTCCGAGCGCAGAATGTACGCTAACTACGTTGTTAAAAACGTCAAGAACATCTGCAAGAATATCGGACCCAGAGCAGCAGGCAGCAAGGAAGAGCTTGCCGCGCTCGAATTTATGGCAGAGGATTTGAAAACCACCTGCGACGAGGTTAAAACAGAATCCTTCTCCCTTCATCCCTGGGCATTTATGGGCTGGGTAAAGCTCACCGTTATCTTTATCACCGTTGCGGCAGGTCTGCTTTTCGGCTCTCATTTCCTGCCCGAATATGCCAACATTATGCTCGGCGTTGGCGTAGCGCTTATTGCTGTAGCTCTTTTCTTCGTTGTTACCGAATTCCTTTTTTACAAGGAAACTCTTGATATCTTCGCTCCCAAAAAGACTTCGCACAACGTTTACGGCATAAGAAAAGCCTCGGGTGAAACCAAGCGCCGCATCATCTTCTCAGGCCACGCAGACTCTGCTCCCGAATGGCGCTTCACCTATTGGGGCGGCCCCAAGCTTGTTGTTCCCGCAATCGCAACCGCTCTTATAGGCGTTCTTTTCACCGCAGTTGCAAGCGTAATCGCTCTTGTTTTCAGCCTTACCGGCACTTCCCCTGCCGAAAGCAAGGCTGTATGGATTCTTTCCATCATCTCCCTTTGCTTTGTTCCCGTTTTCCTTTTCTGCTGGCTTTTCTATGACGGCAAAAGATACGTTGACGGCGCAAACGATAACCTCACAGGCTGCCTTTGCTCAATGGCTGTGCTCAGATTTATGCAGGATAAGAACATCCGCTTTGAAAACACCGAGGTCTGCTGCCTTTGCACAGGCGCTGAAGAAGCAGGCTTAAGAGGTGCCAAGGCTTTCTGCAAAGCTCACGCTGACGAGTTCAAAAACGAAAAGGGCGTTGAAACAATCTTTGTAGGTCTTGATACCGTAAGAGATTTTGATTTTATGGCTGTTTACCACAAGGATATGACTGGCCTCGTAAAGAACGACGCTGAGGTTTCAACTCTTATCAAAAAAGCAGGCGAAATCGCAGGCTACGACCTTCCCTTCAAAACAGTTTCCCTCGGCTCCTCCGATGCCGCCGCCGTTACCCAGGCAGGTCTTAAGGCATCCTGCTTTGCAGCTATGGACCCCGCTCCCGCACGTTACTACCACACAAGGCTCGATACTATGGATAATCTTGACCTCAAAACTATTGAGGCAGGCGTTGATATCTGCCTTGAGACTGCTTTCCTCTATAACGAAAAGGGTCTTGATGTTTAAGTTGCACAGATGCGTGCTCTGATTTTCGGCATTTTACCGAAAATTTTCGTCATTAAGATTTCTCTTGTTTTTACAGTATCATTTATGGTATAATTAACTAACGCCTTTTTGGCCTGTAATGATTTTAGCGCGGCTATCAGCCGAAACCGAAAGGAGATTCATTATGAACAGAAAAATCCTTGCAGTTGTTTCCATTCTTCTCGCAATGGCAATGCTTTTCGCTCTCACAGGATGCGACACCACCGGAGAAGAAGAAACCACTACCGAAACCACCATCGCAATTAAAACTCCCGACCTTCCCACAGAGCAGCTCACCAAGATTGAAGATGACAGCTCCGTTTATTTTGTTGACGCCGAGGGCAACACCCTTGACGATACAACTGTTCTTGACGAAGCAGGCATTGCCGCCAAGAATGCAAGGCTCCTTGAGTACTACAACGTAAACGCAAATGCTATCAAGGACGGTAAAACAAAGGCTGTCGTTACCCGCAGTGAATCCAAGAGCATCGGCAAGCAGACTGATGCAGAGGGCAACAGCGTTGATATGAGCGAAAACGCAAACGTTAACGCAGCTATCGAAACCCTCAAGAACTATATGCTCATTACCGCTGACGAAACCAAGACCGAGTACACAGCAGACCTTAAGGATGCTCTCCCCGGTGCTGATTACGTTAACAATCTTACCGCAGCCGATATCGAAAGCTCCACCTGCGTTGACGGTGAAACCACAAGAACAATCACCCTCACCCTCAAGAGCCCCGTTCCTGCTGAGAAGATTGAGCAGAACTTCGATATGGAAAATATTGAGGACGTTTATGCTGAGTTCGATAAGGCTTCCGATTATATGACAATCAACAAGGAAGCTACCACCCTTACATACACAAACTGCGTTATCACCGTTGTAGCAAGCCTTGAAACTGACGAGATTCTTTCCATCTCCTATTCAAAGGGCATCAACGTTGATACAGAGGTTACAGGCGCAGGCTCACTTGAGGCAGTAGGTACTCTCCCCGTTCACTTCCTTTACACCTACACCGTAAACTACAATATCGACAGAGCTGACCCCGCAGCCACAGCAGTTGCCGAATAATTGATTAAAACCACACAAGACCGCCTTTGTGCGGTCTTGTTCTCAGAATAGCGAAAGGACGAATTGTATTATGGCATCAGTATTTTCAGTTGCTTACTGCAGAATTTTCCAGAAGGTAATGAAGCTTGCCGCCGCGGTGCTTGACTGGACTCCCCCTCAGCTTATCACAGGCGCAGGCAGCATTTCAAAGCTCCCCGCAGTTATCAAGGAAAAAGGACTTGATAAAGTTCTTATAGTTACCGATAAGGGTCTTATGAGCCTTAATCTTCTCGCTTCTCTCTTTGAGGGTCTTGAGAAGGCAGGCATCAAATACACCGTTTATGACGGCGTTCAGCCCAACCCCACTATTGACAATATCGAAGAAGCAAAGAAGCTTTATGAGGATAACTCCTGCAAGGCTATCATCGCATTCGGCGGCGGTTCACCTATGGACTGCGCAAAGGTTGCGGCTGCAAGAGTTACAAAGCCCCGTCAGCCCGTAAGCAAGATGAAGGGTCTGCTTAAGGTTCACAAGAAGCTTATGCCCCTTATCGCTGTTCCCACCACCGCAGGCACAGGCTCTGAAACCACCATTGCCGCTGTTGTTTCAAACCCCGAAACTCACGAGAAGTATCCCATCAATGACAGTGTTCTGCGCCCGAAGTATGCGGTGCTTGACCCTGAGCTTACAGTAGGTCTTCCCCCTCACATCACCTCCACCACAGGTATGGACGCTCTTACCCACGCGGTTGAGGCTTACATCGGCAAGTCCAACACCAAGCAGACCGCTCAGATGGCACTTGACGCAACCAAGCTTATCTTTGAAAATCTCTACACCGCCTATGCAGACGGCAAAAACATAGAAGCAAGAAACAATATGCTCCTCGCCTCCCACTATGCAGGCATCGCTTTCACCAGAGCATACGTTGGCTACGTTCATTCAATCGCCCACAACCTCGGCGGTATGTACGGTGTGCCTCACGGCCTTGCAAACTCCATCATTCTCCCCTACGTGCTTGATTATTACGGCGAAACAGCTTATGCCCGCCTTGCAGACCTCGCAGACGTTGCAGGCATCAAGGGTGCAAACGCTGAGGAAAAGGCAAAGAATTTCATTGCCGCTATCCGTGAGCTCAACGCGAAGAT
Source organism: Acutalibacteraceae bacterium (assembly GCA_045592385.1). Classification (GTDB taxonomy): domain Bacteria; phylum Bacillota; class Clostridia; order Oscillospirales; family Acutalibacteraceae; genus CAG-177. The sequence continues at coordinate 6,879 of JAZNUP010000026.1, read as the reverse complement.
GAACATTCCCGATAAAATCGAGAAGCTTCAGGAGAAGGATATCCCCCTTATCGCAAAGCGCGCCCTCGCAGAAGGCAACCCCCTCTACCCCGTACCCAAGATTATGGATATGGCAGACTGCCAGGCTGTTATCAGACAGCTTATGCCGTAAGAAAACGAAAAAATCAACGCTCCCGAGTAATCGGGAGCGTTTTTGTTTGCCCTGAAGGAATATCCCCGCCGCCCGACGCATATATATCCATTGATATAAAATCGGTGGTGAATTATATGTTTGTATTTTCAGTAAAAACTTCAAAAACAAAGCTTGTGGCAGCGGCTTGCGCTCTTGCACTTGCGGCAACAGGTGCGGTGTGCTTTTTCACTCGCAGCGAGCCGGCGGTGAATAATTCGGGCATTACCCTGCTCGCATCCGATGCGCAGGAGAGAGCCGCATTCATCTCGCAATTCGGCTGGGAGGTAAGCGACGACCCCACTGAGGTTGCGGAAATCATCATCCCCTCCGAGTTCGATGCAACGTATTCGGATTACAATGCCGTGCAGCTTGAGCAGGGGCTGAACCTTGAGCCGTATAAAGGGCTGCGTGCCAAGCGCTGGACCTACGACGTGCTCAACTACCCCGGCTACGAGGGTAGGCAGGGTGTGGTGCAGATTAACCTGCTTGTGTATGACGGTGCGGTAATCGGCGGCGACGTGTGCTCGCTTGAGCTTGGCGGATTTTTGCACGGCTTCGGTTTCCCGGAGGTCAGAACAACCGCACAGTCATCAGAGCAAAGCTCCGTGCCGCCTGCGGCAAATTAATAAACCCGAAAACGGTAAATCACTCAAAAAGCCGACCTGCTGTGTGCAGGCCGGCTTTTTATTGATTTCAGTTCATTACATTTGTACAATCTCTCTGTCCGCTTTAAAAAGATTCTTGAAGAAAGAAATAATTTTCTGGAAAAATCCACCCTTTGAAACGATGGTCTGGGTTTCATAAATTTCAGTGCCGTCAAGAGTTTTAATCGGATTTCCGGAAGCATCCACCACTCTTGCCATAACCTTTGCAGTTCCGTTGCCCACGGACTCAACTCTGCAGGTTTTGCCGTCGGCGGTTTGTTCGAGCGCTACAACATCACTGTCCGCTTTCCATTCAACGTAAGCACCTGAAGGAAGGTTCTTTGTTTCCGATGTAAGCACAAGAATATCTCCGTATTTAATTTCTGTTGAGCCGGGATTACCCTTGATTGAGACTTCCACTTTGATTTCGGAAGGAACAAAGGTGCAGGCAATTTTATGAAGATTGACAGCAGAAGAGGATTTGAACTCCTTGCTGCATTTTGAGCAGGGATAAACCGTCATACAAAGCTGAATATGATTGTTGTATTCTGCTTCAACTTCAAAAGAATCAAGGCAGTGAGGGCAGGTGTTGTTGTTGCCGGGCTTGGCAATAGCAGGCTTGAGCACGCAGCCGTCGATATGTGCGCCAAGAAGCGCTTTTGTCTGAAAAACAGCTTCACAGTAGCCGCAGTAATATGTTATTGCCTTTGTTGAGGTTTGGTTGCAGATTTTTGTATGTGTAGCATAGTCTGTGCTGTTTTCAAAAATTCTTCCGCATTCAGTACAGCTTGTAAACGCAAATGCAGTCACGCAGGTGAAAACGACAACCGTTGCCGCAAGAATAACGGCAATCAATTTCTTTGAAAGCTTTTTCATTTTTTTACTCCTTTTGTGTTTAACAATTTTTATTTTTTCATTAAAATACGATTTACAGCTCAAAAAGGACTGTATCTTACCCAGACGAGCATATCCGTTTCGCCTCTGTTTGCAAAGGCATAGTAGGGTATGAATCTGAGCCTTGTTTTTTCAACTCTGTCCTCAAGCGGCGCATAAAGCGCATCGCTTTCGCTTTCGATAAAGCCGTCAGCCTCAATCACATCAAGGCCGAGCTTTTCATCCTTCATCTTTACCGCATTGAGCTCTCTGCTCACAGAAAGCAGATTGAGGGGAGCGTTATTGTCCACACCCTCAAGGCAGTAAACGAAGGGACCGCTCTGCAAAGCCGCTCTGCCGAGGTTATTCTCAACAAAAGCGTTGGATTTTACGAGGTAGGGAGTCATATCAAAATCAAGCTCAACCTCTTCGCCGTCAGCCACGTCAAGGTAAAGGTAGCCCTTTACGGTCTCGCCGCTCTTTGAGCAGGTGTAGCTCCTGCACCACGCAGGGATTCTCACAGCAAGCTTCCTGCCGCCAAGACCCGTTGCACTGACAGTCACCCTGCCGTTTTCGGGGTAGCTTGTGCTGATGCTGAGATTTATCTCACCGTCGTCACTCTTACTGTCAATATAATGGTGAACATACAAAGCCTTACCGTCATAGCTGCTTATAAAATCGCCTATTGATGCAACAAAACGCATAATATTGGGCGGGCAGCAGGAGCAGCCGAAAACTTCAAGACGCTCCGTGATGGGATAATGCTGCTTTGTGTTGTAGAATGTTCTTACGGTTTGGCGCTGTTTAAGATTAATCTCCAGCGGATTTTCATAGAAGAATGAATGCCCGTCAAGCGAGGTGGAGGAGAGCACGTTGTTATAAATCGCACGCTCGGCAACGTCGGCATAGAGCGAATCTGCTTCAATCTGACTCATTCTTCTTGCAAAAAGAGCAAGACCTATCGCCGCGCAGCTTTCGGAATAAGCAACGTCATTGGGCAAATCGTAATCACGGCTGAATGCCTCGCCGTAGCTGGTGGAACCGATGCCGCCCGTGACGTACATACGCTTATGCGCAATATTTTCAATCAGCTTGCGGCAGGCGTTGTAAAGATCCTCATCACCGTCGCGCAGGGCAAGGTCCGCCATAGCGCAGTAAAGATAAACCGCTCTTACACTGTGACCCTCCGCGGTAAACTGCTCCCTTACGGGCAGATGGCTCTGGCTGTACTGGTAACCGATGTAGTGAAAATTATCACGGTCAGGCTGATTATCGCCCCTGGTATTTACAAACCAGCGAGCAAGCTCCATATATTTTTCCTCACCCGTGCACTCGGCAAGCTTAACAAGAGCAAGCTCTATTTCCTCGTGACCGGGGGTCATAAAATCGGCAGAATTCTCAACTCTGAAAACTTTATCAATGTAATCCATATAGCGGCAGATGCACTTGAGGAATTTATCCTTGCCCGTTGCATCGTAATATGCCACTGCCGCCTCCGCAAGATGACCTGCGCAGTACAGCTCGTGCTGAAGGCGGTTTGTGAATCGGTTATCGGGCTCACAGACGGTATAGTAGATGTTGAAATATCCGTCCTCGCCCTGATTCTTTTCAATAAGGTCAACCACGCCGTCAACCACTTTTTCAAGGTCGCTGTCAGGGTGCTTCGTTATTGAATAGGCAACTCCCTCAATCCATTTTGCAATATCGGAATCCCAGAAGATATGGGGCTGATTTTCATCCCCTTCCTTCCACTGAAACTTGAAAGCCTCAAAACGGCCCGTATCAACAAAACGGTCATAAACGGTGGGAATGGTTGCGGTTCGGTTAAGCTCAAAGCGGTTTTTCCAGAAGCCGCCAAGCTCCACGTTCTTAAAAGAAACAGCCTTCATTCGAGCATCCTCCGAATATTATTTTGATTTTTTCTCTTTCTTTTCGCCGGCGCCGATATCGGTTATGTAGAACATTCCCGTCCATACAACCATGGCGATATAAAGGATAAGCATACCGTTTGCAAAGGAACCGAGAAGAATTCTGTCCACGTTTACGAAGCCGCCTGCAATCTGGGCAACAAGACCGTCGGACAAAACTGCGCCGATGTTGAAATAATCGGACTCAATAAAATTGGAAATGGGTACAAAGCAAATCATCATTGCCGCAACAAAGGCAAGGCCTGCGCCGCCTGCGATAAGATACACAAGCCTTTTGTTGGAAATGCAGCTCCATACCACGAGGAAAAGCGCGGTAATAAGAGCAAGCACGGCAAACACAACAAGGCAGATAAGCGCCGCCTTAATGGGGTCAAGCTCGGCAGGCCAGCTCATTTCACCCTTGAGGTCGTCAAAGGAAACGATAGCGTTGAGTCTGTCATTACCCATAAGGAAATCAATAGCTCTTTTCACGGAGAATTCAATGCTCATTCCGTACTTTGTGGAAACGGGAGAAGAAAGCTCAGCGTAGAAAAGCTGAAGGAAAACAAATGCGGGGAACACAGCCGCAGCAAGCAGACCGTGAACTATTCTGTAAACGTATTTCATCGTTTTTCAATCCTTTCAGAATTTTTCCGTATTATTTGCCCCAGGAGGAGTTGAGAGCAACGGTGCGGTTGAACACGAGCTTTTCTGCGGTACTGTCCTTATCAACACAGAAATATCCCTGGCGCATAAACTGGAAGGTATCGCCTGCTTTACTGTCTGCAATTGAGCCCTCAATGAGGCAGCCGTCAAGCACCTGAAGGGAATCGGGATTGATGTTGTCAAGATAAGCCTCGGGGCTTTCGCCGGCGGGATTTTCAACGTTGAAGAGTCTGTCGTAAAGTCTTACCTCGCACTTGACGCTGTCAGCCGCGCTTACCCAGTGAAGGGTGCCCTTTACCTTTCTGCCGTCAGCGGTTTCGCCGCCCTTGCTTTCGGGGTCGTAAGTGCAGTGAAGGCAGGTAACAGAGCCGTTTTCATCGGTTTCATAGCTGTTGCAGGTTACGTAATAAGCGCTCTTGAGTCTTACCTCGTTGCCGGGGAAGAGGCGGAAATACTTCTTTACGGGCTCAGCCATAAAATCATCCTGCTCAACGTAGATTTCCTTGGAGAATTTAACCGTTCTCTTGCCGAGCTCAGGCATATCGGGATGAACGTCAACCTCGATATCCTCAACAAGGTCATCGGGATAGTTATCAATAACAACCTTAAGAGGTCTGAGAACAGCCATTGCTCTGGGGGCGGTGCGGTTAAGATAATCCCTTGCGCAAGCCTCAAGCAGACCGAAATCAACGATACTGTCCGCCTTGGCAACGCCGATACGGGTGATGAAATCCTTTACCGCCTGGGCAGGATATCCTCTGCGGCGCAGACCGCAAAGAGTAACCATTCTGGGGTCATCCCAGCCGCTTACAACACCCTTTGTAACAAGGTCAAGGCACTTGCGTTTGCTTGTTACGCAGTAGTTGATGTTGAGGCGGGCGAATTCAATCTGTCTGGGGGGCTCTTCAAAGCCGATCTGCTCAATAAACCAATTGTAGAGCGGACGGTGATTTTCAAACTCAAGCGAGCAGAGGGAATAGGTTACCTTTTCAGCGGCATCCGAAAGGGGATGAGCGAAATCGTACATCGGATAAACGCACCACTTATCGCCAAGCTGATGATGCGAGGTGTGGCTGATGCGGTAAATTACGGGGTCGCGCATATTGATATTGGGCGATGCCATATCAATCTTTGCACGCAGGGTCTTTTCACCGTTGGCAAATTCGCCCTTTGTCATTCTCTCAAAAAGGTCAAGGTTTTCCTCTATTGAGCGGTCACGGTAGGGGCTGTTTTTACCGGGCTCGGTGAGAGTGCCTCTGTATTCACGCATCTCTTCCGCATTAAGGTCGCAAACGTAAGCCTTGCCCATCTTGATGAGCTTTATTGCGCACTCATAGATAAAATCAAAGTAGCCTGATGCATAAAGGCAGTTTTCCCACTTGAAGCCGAGCCACTCAATATCCTCCTTGATTGCGTCAACGTACTCAACGTCCTCCTTGGAGGGGTTGGTATCGTCAAGGCGAAGGTTACAGATACCGTTATACTTTTCAGCAGTCATAAAGTCAATGCAGATAGCCTTTGCGTGGCCGATGTGAAGATAGCCGTTGGGCTCGGGAGGGAAACGGGTCTGCACTCTGGTATTGACTCCGCTTTCAAGCTCTTCGTCGATTATGTCATATATAAAATTTGAGCTGAGGTTGATTTCTTCCATTGTTTATGCTTCCTTTCTTTTTGCATCTGCCGCTTCGGTAAGACGGGCAAGCACCTTTTCCTTACCGAGTACGTTCATAACCGACCATAAGTCGGGTGTGTTCTTCCTTGAGGTAACAGCAATGCGGATTACCGTTGAAACGTCGCCCACGTGGCCCTTGAAGGCATCGGGATTCTTTTTGTACTCCTTAACGTTGGGAGTAAATCCGAGGGGCTCGCAGAGGTCTTTAATCTTGTTGAACCAGGTATCCTTATCATCGTTGATATCAAACACCTTTATATAACTGTCAAGAATAGCCGCCGCATCCCCGGCGGAGATATTCTCGGGCATTGTGTAATCGGGAGTGTAGAGCTCATCGTAAAAATACTCAAGGTAGGACTTTACTTCGCTCCACTTTGCTATATCCTTGCGGGGCTTGGGATTTTCACGGTCGATATTGACAGCATTTTTAAGATAATCGAAATCCCTCTCAATAAGAGCGGAGAATTCGCTGTCATAAGCCTTTGCCCACGCCGCAACAAGCTGAGCAACCTGCTGAGCAGGCATTGTTGAAATTACGTTTTTGCTTACGTCTGTAAGCTTCACAAGGTCAAACAGACAGCCGCTTGAGCTCATCTTCTTGAGGTTGAAGGGGTAGCTCATTGCGGGAGCGGAGGGGTTTGCCCTGCGCCAATCCTCAAAGCCTGAGCTGATGAGGGTGAGAAGATATTCGATAAGGCTCTCCTTGGGGAAGCCCTCCTCAACAAAGTAGCTTACCGCCGCCTCGGGGTCCTTGCGCTTTGAAAGCTTGCGCTTGTCGCCTGTTTCTTCGTCTATTTTGAGCACCTGGGGAGTGTGAGCAAACTTTGGCAGTTTGTATCCGCAGGCTCTGAAAAGCTCAATGTGCTTAGGTACGGAAGAAATCCATTCTTCACCTCTGATAACATGGGTTGTGCGCATGAAGTGGTCATCGCAGGCGTGAGCAAA
>JAZNUP010000025.1:0-2690 GCA_045592385.1 Acutalibacteraceae bacterium | reverse complement strand
GCGGCCGATTTTGTGTGTGGAGGTATAAATATGTCCTTTGATAAAAATTTTAAACCCTGTCTCAGATTTATTGCGGTAAGCGATATCCATTATAAGGATGAACGCACGGCAGAGAATGAGCGCTTTGAAAATGCAATCAAGTATGCAAATGAGCTTAGCAAAAACGATGACCGTTATAATAAGCTGGATGCCCTTTATATTGTTGGAGACTTTGCTGATAACGGCTCTGAATATCAGATGAACGCAATCAAGAAGGCTATTGATGAGAATCTCCTCCCTGAAACACAGTATGCTCTTATGCTTGCAAGTCACGAGTTTTCTGAAAAGAACGGCGGCGAAAAAGGTGCTCTTGAGCGCTTTGACCGTATTTTTAATCTTCCCGTTGATGATCACCGTGTTATTAACGGTTTCCACTTTATCAGCGTAACCTGCACAAACGGCTGCCATTTTGATGAAGCAAAGCAGAAGTGGGCTGCTGAAGAGCTTGCAAAAGCTGCAAAGGATGATCCTTTCAAGCCCATTTTCTTCTTCCAGCATCCCCATATAACCGATACCGTAAGCGGCAGCATTTATTGGGGTGAGGATGAACTTATTCCTGCGCTTATGAATTATCCTCAGGTTATCAATTTCTCAGGCCATTCACACGCTCCCATTAACGATCCCCGTTCAATCCATCAGCACGATTTCACAAGCCTTGGCACAGGAACTCTCAGCTATTTTGAGCTTGATGAGTTTGATAAATATTATGGCACTTTACCTCCTCACAAAGAAGATGCCGCTCAGATGCTCATTGTAGAAGCAGATGAACAGGGCAGAGTACGCATTTATCCTTATGACGTTCTTACCGGTCAGTTCTTCAAGCAGACATGGGAAATAGACACTCCCTGGGATCCCTCTTCGTTTATTTATACCGATAACCGTTACAGAACTCAGAACGCTCCCTATTTCCCCGAAGATGCTTTTGTAAAGGCAGAGGTTGAGGGCGGTAATGCCAATATTATTTTCTCTCAGGCTGCCGATGACGTTGATTTTTATGCAAACGATTATTATGTTACCCTTTACCGTGACGATTCAAGCATTGCCCGCAGAGCATCCGTATGGAGCGAGTATTATTTCAGCAATATGCCTGAAACACTTACTGTTCCTTTTGAAGGTCTTGAAAAGGGTAAGTATACCGCAGTCGTTTCGGCAAGAAGCTTCTGGAGTGTTTACAGCACGAATACTCTTAAAGTAGCCTTTGAGATTGTCGGCTGATTATACGAGAAATTAAAACTTTCTGAAACGCCGAGAAGTCGGAGTCTAGGAACTGAATAAAAAATCAGCACCGTGAGTCATTAAGATTCACGGTGCATTTTTTACATTTTTAATATTATACCGAGCACTGCTGCGCCTGCAAACCAGAATATCGGATGAAGTTTCTTGAGCTTTTTGAACTGAAGCAGAACAATTATTGCCGCAAAAAGCAGCGTGGATGTAAGCTTGAATTCAAAGCCTCCGTCAGCGCCTGTGAAGATGGATTCTTTAATAAGACCTATAACGGCGCAGGCAACAAGTGCGGTTACCGCAGGGCGAATACCGTAAAAGGCATCCTTTACAATCTTGTTTTCCCTGAATGCGGTGAGAAACTTTGCAATAATGCAAATTATTATAATGCTCGGTGCAACCAGGGAGAGGGTAGCGAGTATGCCGCCCAGAATTCCGCCCCACAATCCGTAGGCTTCAATTCCTGTTGAATAACCAACGTATGTAGCCATATTTATTCCGACGGGGCCCGGGGTGGTTTCGCTTATAGCGATGATTGTGGTAAGCTCCTCCTGGGTGTACCAACCGTATTTTTCACCAAGCTCACTTAAAAAGGGAATGGTTGCCGGCCCACCGCCAATGGCGAATAAGCCTACCTTAAAGAATTCGAGGAAGAGAAGAAGGAAAACATTCATACCTTAGCCCTCCTTGCTCTGATAATACCGGTGATAACACCTATAAGCCCTGCAACGGCAATTACTGCAACTGAGGGCAGAGAGAAAGCAAGCGAAAGCGCAAGCACGGCAACGAAAATGATTACACAAATCACGTCTGCAAAGCTTTTTTTTGCAAGGGTGATAACTGTGTTTACAATCAGAGCACAGGCCGCGGCTCTGATGCCTGAAAGAGCGTGCTGCAAAATGGAATTATCCATAAACGCTTCAAGCAGGGAAGCAACCGTAAGAATTATAACTATCGACGGAGCCACCATACCGAGAGTGGCAGCAATTCCTCCGATTATGCCCTTCTTTTTGTAGCCTACGAAGGTTGCGGTGTTTACGGCGATAATGCCGGGCGTGCACTGACCTATGGCGTAATAGTCCATAATTTCGTCTTCCGTTACCCAGTTGCGCTTGGTCACAAGCTCGTGCTTGAGCATGGGGAGCATTGCAAGTCCGCCGCCGAAGGTGAGTCCGCCGATTTTGGCAAACGTAATGAAAAGTTGAAGCAGAGTTTTCAAAACAAACCTCCTCGTCTGAAAAATTAATTCTATTTAATATAACATAAACAAATTAAATATACAAGTTGACAAAGCTGATTAGTTAAATTAAAATTTGTTCAGGAGGTATAATACTATGAGAATTAAAAAGATTTTAAGCGTGATTATCTGTTTTGCCGTGATTGCATCGGCGTTGTCACCGCTCGCGGCGGCGGCTCAGAGTGGCAAT
>JAZNUP010000024.1:0-15396 GCA_045592385.1 Acutalibacteraceae bacterium | reverse complement strand
AACGGTGTTCTTGTGGACGACGACGTTATCAGCTGGGCAAACAGAGAGTGCAGCAACGTGGTTCTGAGCCTGGACGGACGAAAGGAAATTCACGACCGTTTTCGCGTGGACTATGCAGGCAACGGAAGCTGGGACAAGATTGTTCCTAAGTTTCAGAAGTTTGTTGAGGCCCGTAACGGAAAAGACTATTATATGCGCGGAACTTTCACCCATGCCAACCCTGACTTTCTGAAGGATATTCAGACTATGCTTGACCTTGGATTCAACGAGTTGAGTATGGAGCCTGTTGTCAGCGCGCAGGATGATCCCTCTGCTTTGACGCAGGAGGATCTGCCCATTATAATGGAGCAGTACGAAAAACTTGCCGAACTGATGCTGCAAAAAGATAAAGAGGGCAAGCCTTTTACATTCTACCACTATATGATCGATTTGTCCGGAGGTCCTTGCATCTATAAGCGAATCTCCGGTTGCGGAAGCGGAACGGAATATATGGCCGTCACTCCTTGGGGAGACCTTTACCCCTGTCACCAGTTTGTTGGTGAGGAGCGATTCCGCTTGGGTAATATCTGGGAAGGTGTCACCAATTCTGAAATTCAGAGTGAGTTTGCGGCCTGCAATGTCTATGCTCATCCCGAATGCCGTGACTGCTGGGCAAGATTGTATTGCTCCGGAGGCTGTGCTGCAAATGCATACCACGCTACAGGCAGCGTTACCGGTGTTTATGAATATGGCTGCAAGCTGTTCCGTAAGCGTATGGAGTGCGCGATTATGGTGGCTGTTGCCAGAGCTTTGAGTGAATAATATGGATACACCGATTTGTAGTTTTGTTCAGGAATACGCGCAAAGCAACAAGCTGAGGTTGCATATGCCCGGCCATAAGGGCGTGGGTTTCCTGGGGATGGAACACCTTGATATTACAGAAATCGACGGTGCGGACAGCTTATATGAAGCTGACGGAATCATCGCTAAAAGCGAGGAAAACGCAAGCAGTCTTTTCGGCTGCAGAACATTCTATTCCACAGAAGGCTCTTCACAATGCATTCGCGCAATGCTGTATCTTGTGTTACTTTATTCTGTAAGGCAAGGCCGGAAACCGTTGATTGCAGCAGGGAGAAATGCCCATAAAGCTCTTCTTTCTGCGGTAACGTTGCTGGATTTGGATGTGAATTGGTTATTACCCGATGAGAACGTCAGCTATCTTTCCTGCGATCTGACACCAACGCAACTGGACGGGTATCTGAAAAATGCAGCGGAAAAACCTGCCGCAGTTTATTTGACCAGTCCGGATTATCTGGGGCATATGGCAGATATTAAATCTCTGGCTGAAGTCTGTCACAGATATGACGTTTTGCTGATTGTGGATAATGCCCACGGTGCATATCTGAAATTTCTTGCGCAGCCGCAGCATCCGATTGAATTGGGTGCAGATATATGCTGCGATTCGGCTCACAAAACGTTACCGGTACTGACCGGCGGCGCATATCTGCATCTGTCCGCAAATATGGATGCTTTCTTCGGTGAACAGGTAAAAAATGCACTGATGCTGTTCGGCTCAACCAGTCCGTCTTACTTGATTCTTCAGTCGCTAGATGCGGCGAATATGTATCTGGAAACTTATCCTCAGCGTCTGGCTGATTTTATACCGCAGGTCAAAAAGCTGAAAGCGCGGCTCGGACGGCACGGATATTCACTTTACGGTCAGGAGCCGTTGAAGATTACTATAGAAGCAAAGCCCTATGGGTATACAGGTGTGCAGCTGGCAGAATTACTGCGGGAGCAGCATATAGAAGCGGAATTTGCCGACAGGGATTATACGGTGTTGATGCTGACACCTGAGGTTGGAGTGAACGGTCTGCAACAGCTGGAGCAAGCATTGCTTTATATTTTGCCGAAGGCACCGATAGAGGAAGCTTGCCCGATGTTTTTGAAGGGAGAAAGCATCCTGTCCGCACGGGAGGCTATGCTTTCTGACAGTGAAACCCTTCCTGCAAAAGAATGCCTCGGACGGATTCTGGCTGTTCCTTCCATAGGATGCCCGCCTGCCGTACCTGTTCTGGTATGCGGGGAAAAAATAAATGAGCAGGCTTTGGCGTGCTTTGAGTACTACGGTATTAAAACCTGTTGCGTTGTAAAAAATAAATAATGAGTTTGTGGCATTATGCCGCTCACAAAGCAAAAAACGCACCTTGCAATGATAAGCAGAGCTTTCATTGCGGGGTGCGTTTTCGGGTTATTCAGCTTGTTTTATAAACACTTTATCTTTTTCAGGTATACCTGCTTCGTCGGTAACGTATCTTTGGACTTTCATTGTTAAACCGTACTTTTCGCGCAATTCAATAATTCTTTGCATCAAAGGTGAAGCGTGGTGTTTATCGAGTGCTTCCTGGTTTTCCCAACTGTCGATTAAAAGTATGGTTTTATCATCATCCAGAGGGGAGAAATATTCATATTTAAGGTTACCGTCTTTGGCGCGGATTTCGCTGACAATGCCGCTTGATACCATTTCGCGTGCGAATTTTTCAGCGTTTGAGCTTTCGCCTGTATAATAAATGTTTATTGTAATTGCCATAATCAGTTGATTCTTACAACAAGGTCGCTTTCAGGGTAGCAGCAGCAAGGATGAATGAAGCTGAACTGCATATCTGCTATACGGCGTCTGTCCTCACCCTCGGGGATATAAACCTTACCGCTTACAAGCTTGCTTCTGCAGAAACCGCATTCGCCTGTGTGACATCTTGCGGGAACTTCTATGCCTGCGCGCTCAAATGCGCAAAGCACGGTTTCGTTGCTGCTTGCCTTGATTACCGATTCTTCTCCGCGGTTGATAACCTTGATGCTGAACTCCTTGGGTTCTTCATCGGCTTTCTTGCCTGAGGAGAAAACTTCAAAGCGGATATATTTCTTTTCTTTTTCAAGCTTGGGAAGCTCGGTTTCAAGATATTTATACATACCGCCGGGTCCGCAAACGAAGATGCTGTAATTTCCTTCTGGGGCGTATTTCTTAATGATATCTGCGCCTACAAAGCCCTTTTCGTAGCCTTCCTCGTCACTGTCGCTGAGAACGTAAACAACGTTGGTTTTTTCGTTTTTCTCTGAAAGAGCGTCAAGCTCTGCCTTGAAAAGGATTTCGTCAGAGGTTCTGCAGCCGTAAAGCAGAGTGAGAGTGCAGTCCTCATTGCCCTGGTCGATTGCTCTTGCGAGTGAAAGGAAGGGAGTGATACCGCTGCCGCCTGCAACAGCTACAATATTTTTTGCATCTCTTAAGGGAGAATACGTAAGATTGCCCTCGGGAGCGTAAGCGGTAACTTCATCGCCGACTTTCCAGTTGTCAAGTATATAATCGGAAACAAAGCCGTTGGCAATGCGCTTGACGGTAATCTGATATTCGCCGTTGAGTGCGCTTACAGGTGAAGATGCAATTGAATATGAACGGGTTACAACGGAGCTGCCTATCTCAAGCTTAAAGGTAAGGTACTGACCTGCCTTGAAATAAGCAAGAGGAGCTGCTTTGCTTTTGAGATAATAGCTCTTTGCAATGCCTGCGTGCTCTTCAATTCTGCTTATTACAAGCTTCTGCTCTTTGGGATGAAGGCTTTTTGCAACCTTGTTTACGCCGAAATCATCGGTACGGGTAGGTAAAACTGCCGGAGCACTGTTTACAAACTGCTTTCTTTCAATTAAAAACTTTACTGTATTTATACTGTCTTTAAAGTTGCCGTTTACAGAAAACTTTTTCTTGCCCATTATTTTACCTCCTTTTCCATAGCGAGGATGGCAGCCTTTGCCGCCATATCGCCGGTTGTGTAGCTGGGTGAATAGCCCATATGTCTTGTAGCATATCCGCCTGCAAAGTAAAGGCCGGGGATACCCTTTTCAATAAGATCAAAAACAATTCTTTTAACAATGCCGTCTTCCTTGCTTGCTTCGTATCCGTAAATAGTTCCTGCGGGAGCATCGGTATAACGGGCATAGGTCATAGGAGTTGCAATTTCAATTTCCTCGATATAATCCCTGATTGCAACGCCTGTTGCTTTTTCAAAATTATCAATCATTTTTTCTGCGAAGGCGGTTTTGGTTTTGTGGTAATCCTCAACGGAAACCTTGCTCCATTCGTCGCCTGCAAAAATAGAGGTCATATAAAGGATACTTGTACCCTCGGGAGAGCAATCGTCAAAAGCTCTGTTGAGGCAGACTGTTGCCTGAACGTTGTTTGTAGCAATGTTTTTGCTCAGTTCATAGCATCTTCTGTTATCGTTGGTGGGGTAGATGAAATAGGTGTGGTTGTTAAGACCCAATTCGTCTGCGGAGCGGTTAAGGCCGATAAATACTGCAAAGCCCTTTGCGCTGAGAGTTCTGGCATTGACTTCTTTCTTGAACTTCTCAGGTACGTTCTTTTCGGGAATAAGCTTGGTGAAAGCGTTATAGGGTGATGCGTTGCAGATAACAGCCTTGGCGTTTATCTGAGTTCCGTCATCAAGAATAACGCCCGTTGCCGCGCCGTTTTCCATGATTATTTCTTTAACGCTTGTGTTGAACCAGGCTTCACCGCCGTTTTCGGTAAATGCCTCAAGCAGAGCAGTGCTTATCTGATGGCTTCTGCCCCTGGGGATAACGGCGCCGTCGATAATATATGAATGAAGCATGGTGAAATAGTGGATAACGTTGAGTTCATCCGTAGGCTGACCGAGGTAGCACCAGTATCCGTTAAGGATGTCTCTTGTTTTCTGGGAAGCACCGAAGGCCTTGAGCACTTCGTCAACAGAATAGTTGGCAACCTTGAGGAATTCGGTGTGCTCGGAGAAGATTTCTTTAATCATTGAAGGCTTGAAATCCTGAATATCGCTTACGAAGTCAAGAGTTTTCTCAATGCTTTCAATAAGATCAAAAATCTTTGAAACAACGGCAGAGGAGCCGGGATCATATTCTTCAAGCTTGGATATAAAGGCGTCCTTGCCGAGAGGCATTAAATAGTCGCACTTTTCGGTTTCATCAAGGGTGAGCAGTCTGTATGCTTCGTCAAGCTTGACCCACTCGATTTTGTCTGCTGCGCCGACTTCACTGAAGATTTTAAGCAGAGGAGATTTGCCCGTAATGGAGCCGACACCGCAAAGCTCGTGAAGGGAAGCTTCAAACTCAAATCTGCCCCTTACAAAGCTTGTGGCAAAGCCGCCGGGAAGATTGTGACGCTCAACAAGAAGCGTCTTTTTGCCCTCTTTGGCAAGACGAGCCGATGCCACAAGACCGCCGTTGCCGGCGCCGATAACAACTGCATCATAGTTTTTTATCATATTTCCACTTCTTTCATAAATTATATTTTGCGTATTAAATAAAGTATATCATATTTCATATAAACTTACAAGGATATAGATAGCCCCAAAAGCCTGATTTACAAATTTTTGTTAATTTTAATAAAATATACTGTTTTTTCAAAATCAAAACCCCCGGCTCAGCCGGGGGTTTTGATTTAATATGTGATTGTGTAATCCTTTATGAACGTTAAACCTATGCTTGCATCGTGAGTGCCTAAGAGGTTGACGGTGATATCAAGAAGAAGGGGTGTGGCATAGGTTATGTGAACAACTCTGCCTGTGGATTTGTCGATTGTAGCTTGAATCTCACAGCTGTAATATTTTGTTGTAAATTTTTTAACAAACGAAGCCTTTTCGGCAACCTCAGCGCTTTCTATTACATCACAAACAGAGCCAACACCTTTGCCTGCAACGGGATTCTCTTCGTTTTTGAGTTGAATATGAACGATATAGGTATCCCCCATATCGTTGCAAGATGCATCGGCAACCGCTTCGGGAGTGAGGCGACTGACGTAGCTTCTATCGGGAACGAGGAATTCGGAGTAGATTTCTTCCCTTGTTGAGTAAACTATCGGCTCGGTATCGTCCTTAAGGAATGTTTCCATAAGGCTTTTTGCGGTTGAGTCAAGCCCTGCAGGCACTACAAGATTTTCAGTATCCGCAATGCGTCTTTCGTAGTTTTTAACTACCTTTGAAGCTTCGGGCTTGATTCTGTTTGCACTTTCGTTAAAGAATTCAACGATTTCGGGGATTGTCTGCGGTAAAGCCTCGTTTACGGTTGTTTCTTCAACGGCAGGAGTTGTTGACGCGTCAACTGCGGACGTTGATTGGGGCAGAGTGGTCTGCTGAGCGGAGGTTTCTGCCTGAGTGTGTGAAACTGCCTGAGTGGTGGCAGTGGTTTCGGGAGAGTCAGCCTGCTCTTTTGTGCCGCAGCCTGCAAACATCATAATGAGTATAAAAGAGAGTGCGCACACGGCAGCCACAACGGAGAATTTTCCTTTTGCCATAAACATTACCTCTTCTTTTATTATTTCTTAGCTTTCTTTACCTTGTTGAGCATAGCGTTAATTTCAAGAATCTGCTCCTTGGTGAATTTGCCGCCGAGCATAGAGAAAACACGCTTGACGGTGAAGCCCTTTGCCATACCGTATACATTTTTAATCATACTTAAATTGAGTTGGAAGCCTGCAACTTCAAGGGGGCCACCCTTCTTTTTATCCGCACCGTCTTTGGGTTTGGAGGAGGTCATGGCGTTTTTGAGCTTGAGGAGAATTTTTACCGTAGCCATCTTGCCGCCGAAGGTGGACATAATATCGCCGATGGTATCGTTGATTGAATATCTGCCGTCGGGGGTGCTGATTTCAAACCAGTTGATAACTCCGCCTTCTTCTTTCATAATGTAGGCTTCGTTGGGAGTATCAACCTTACGGATTACGCCCGAATCCTCAAGGTCGCCTGCCTTGACGGTGAGTGCGGTTTCACCCTCATTTTTAACGTCAAAATAAAAGAAGGGATACTTGCCCTTTGTCTGCTTGCCTACGCTTACGCCGTTTGCGAAAAGCTCAACCTCGGCGCAGTTGGAATAAACGGTAACCTTTGTTGTATCCTCAACTCTGTCAACGTAGCGCTTGCCGCAGAGATGAACCATAGGCTTGTCTGAAAGCCAGGCCTGATAAGCGTAGAAGGAATCCTTTTTGTACTTTCTGTCAAAGGTAACAAGGCCCTTGTGGTTCATTCCGTTTTCGCCGCCTTCTGCACGGGCATCGGCAGCAAAGTCAAACATATTCCATACGTGAGTTGCCCAGAGATAAGGACGGTCAGCAATCTGCTTTATAAGCTCTTCGTGGTAATAGGCCTGATATTCCTCGGTATAGTCGCCCTGAACGGGGGTAGAGGTATGCCAGTCAAGCGCTTCGCAGCCGTATTCGCTTATGCCGATGGGCTTTTTGGGGTATTTCTTATGGAAATCGTCAAACCACGGACCGTTCATCTCGGTTGAACCCCCGTACCATCCGAAATAGTGATTGTAGGAAAGAACGTCGCTGATGTGAGCATATTCAGCATCTATTGCGCACATTGAAACAGCGGCAACGGTGGTGGGGCGGGTTTCGTCCATCTCGTGGCAGAGCTCGTTGAGCTTTTTGTGGTTTCTGATAAGATCGGGGTCAGAGGCGCCTGCAATGGTGATTTCGTTTGAAAGACCCCATACTACGATTGAGGGGTGATTGTAATTCTGAACGATGAGCTCTTTCATCTGTGAAACGGTATTGTCATAGCCGCCTGACATATGCCTTGAAATATAGGGGATTTCAGCCCAGAGCACAAGACCTGCTTCGTCGCAAAGGTCATAGAAAACCTGAGAGTGCTGATAATGGGCAAGGCGTACCGTGGTAGCGCCTACCTCGAGGATGAGGTCAAGGTCCTCCTTGTGGTGCTCGGGGAGAAGAGCGTTGCCTATGCCGGGTCTGTCCTGATGACGGGAAACGCCTCTGAGGGGATATTCTCTGCCGTTGAGGATAAAGCCCTTGTCAGGGTCGATTTTAAAAGTGCGGCAGCCGAAACGGGTTGAAATCTCATCAACCTCTTCGCCCTTGTAAATAAGGGTTGCTTTTGCGGTGTAGAGGTAGGGGTCACGGCGACCGTCCCAGAGGTGAACGTTTTTGATTTCAAATTCAGCGTCATCGTCGCCGTCTTCAGTTTTGGAGGCTATAACCTGACCGTCTGCAATGATTTCATATCTTACCTTGCAGTCATCGTCATCCTTAATAAAGGTTTTAATTTCGATTTCAGCATCGCTGCCCTTGATTTCAGGAGTTACCATAATTGAGGGAGAGCCGTAATAATCAAGGTCAAAGTGCTTTTTTGCCACACCTATAAGGCTTACGTCACGGTAAATTCCGCCGTAGAAGGTGAAGTCTGCATTCTGGGGGTAAACCTTATCGTTGGGGGAGTTGTCAACGGCAACAGCGAGGATATTCTCGGGCTTCACGTCTTCAATCTTTGCCCTGAAGGTTGAATAACCGCCATGGTGCTCTGCAATTTTTTTGCCGTTCCAGAAAACCTCGCAGGAGGAGTTAACACCGTCAAACGCAACGTAGAGTTCTTCGCCTGCGGGGAGGTCGTCAGCCTTTAAGGCTTTTGCAAAATAGCAGGTTCCTCTGTAATAATCGTTGCCGCCGTCCTGACCGTCAGTGCCGTTCCAGGTGTAGGGGAGATTGATTTCATCCCAGCCTGAGGGCAGGGCAGAGGGGGCGTTCTTTGCGTTCTTTGAAAAGAGCCACTGAGCGTTGATGTTTTTTACAGTTCTCATAATTAACCTCCGTAACTTTTGGGAAAATATATCACATATTATTGTATATTATCTCAGACTTTTTTGCAATACTGCATATTGGTCTGGGCTAAATAAAAATTAAACCCGCCGCTCGAGCGACGGGCTGGTTGTTATATCTGCGTAAAGCTTTCTCCGTCTTTTGAAATCTTAAGACGGATGAGATTATCTTTAAAGCGCATAGTAATTTCATCTTTTTTGCCGAGCAGAGGGGTAAGGCGTTTTCTCAGCTTTTTCTTTGCAAAATTTTCAGTTACTATGTAACAGCCTTTGCCGTGAGGAATTTCGCATACTCCGCCTTTAACCTTGTTTGCAAGCTCCTTGGGCAGAAAACGTCTGCTTGTCACTGCCGTAAGACCGTTGTCTTTTACAAGCTCATCAACCGCTTTGAGCGTTTCGGGGCTGATGTGATATCCGCAAAGGAAGCAAAGCTTCAGAGATGTGAGCTTATCTTTGGCAACTCTGTCATCAAAGACGGCGGCACCGTTCATAGTGGCAAAGGAGCGGTGCTTTCTGAGTGAACGCAGGCAGACTCTGTGCCAGGTGAGTGCCTTGTTGCCGAGCTCGCCGTGGGTAATGAGGTTGAATGCCTTGATCCATTCCTTGGCGCGGTGATCGGGCTTTATTTTTTTGTTGCCGAAGAGCATATACCGCCACGCAACGGGGTCACCCTGACCCCAGTATGTATCGTCGTAGCGTATAATTCCGATTTCAGGCTTGTAATCCTTGAAGGTGTAGCTGCGTGCTTTGCCGCGGTATTCCTCGGTAAAGCGGCTGAACTGCTTACCGTACTCATTATAATAGGGATTGCCCTTCTCATCTCTTGAAACCATTGCGTTTGCGTGCTCAACGTAAACTCTGTTCACGCCTGCAAGATAAGCAAAAATGAGATTGTGATACATCTCGTTGACTGAGTGGCCTGGGAAAGTCATATTAAACCATAAGTCAACGCAGTTCCACAGCTCGGTTCCGTATTCAAGCGCAGCGCCCGCCGCGATGGCAAACTGGATATTCGAGCTGCTTTCTTTCTGCGATTTGAAGTTGGGGGTTATACCTGCACGTGCAAAGGTGTGATACAAAACGGGGAAAACGTGCTCGCCTGCAAAGGACGGAGCACCTGAGGATTTTATATAATCGGCATATTCCCTGAATTGCTTTGCGCACAGCTCGCCCTGTTCAATTACGTCGGTACTTTCGCTCGGCTTGAAAAGGGGAAGAATCTTTCTGAACTTGCTTGCAAGAGTGATTGAGATATTGCGGTTTATAAGGGCGTGCTCAAACTCGTCATACATAATTCCGAGAAAGCTTTTGCCGTGGGTGAAAGAGCGGATGTATTCCTCGGGCAGATTGAGTCGGTGAGTGCCGTCAGGATGGTTTGCCCAATCGTATCCGTCGGAGGATTTTATATCAGCTTCAAAATTCTGAGCCTCAAAGTTTGCGATAAAATCTATACCCTGCGCGTCAAAATAATCAGCGGCATCCCTTGCGTGCCTGCACTCCTCCTCTACCGTGCCGCCCATAGGCATATGGCACAGAACGAAGTCCACACCTTTTCCGTGATTTGCGGGGGCATCAAAAGCAAAGGAATTATTAAGATGGTCGTTCCACGAGGTGTTGTATCCGATTTTAAGAATATTGGAATCCATAAGTCCCTCCGATGAATTTATAGGTAAATAATAATATCAATTGAGAAAAAAGTCAACAATGTCCGATTCTGATATCCGTATGCAGAGTATACAATGCTTGTACGGACTTTATATGTTGCAATGAAAAACATATATATAATGTAATAAAATAATAGTAAATATATAGTAAATATAAAAGGAAAATTATGGATTGGTTTTTTTGCTTAAAAAACAGTGCCGCTTATAGTCGAAAACCAACAAAAATAATTCTTTAAAAGAATGATAACGCTAATTTAACCGTTTTGTAACCGTTTGTAACTTTTTTATGTTTTTCACAAAAAGGGCTGAATATTGATTGCATAAATTTGGGGGTTGAATGAATAATATTCATTTTTCAAGTTTTTTTGGCAAAAAGAGGCTTGTGTTGATTGTGCAAAGTGCACAAAAAATGCATTCAAAAAAATTTGACAAACCACAAAATTGTCACTATAATACGCCATGCAAAAGGAAATCGGGCGAAATGTATCCAAAACAGGAAAGTATCGCATCAAAACTACTAATGCAAATTAAGGAGAAATTTTCATGTTCAGCAAGATAAGAGTGGAGCTTAAGCACAACGTAAGTTTCCGAATTGTAACTGCAATTGTTACGTTCCTCTTTGTGTGCTCAGTTACCGTTACCGCTTTTGCTGCATCAGCAGGAATAATGAAGGTAACAGTTGCAGACGGCTCCCGAGTAATTGAGATAGCTACCAGAAGTGACGACCCTGAAGAAATCGTCACCGAGGCAGGTCTTAAGCTTGCCGCTAATGATGAACTCGATTTATCCGCGTTTGACGCGGAAGAGGGCGGAACCATCAAGGTTCTCAGAGCAAAGACTCTGAGAGTTGTTGATGAAAACGACGTAATGTACTGCATCGGTTATTCCACAGTTGGCAACACACTCAAAAGCAGCGGCGTTGCACTTAACGAAATGGATGAAACCAGCATTTCTCTTGAAGAGAATCTTTCTTCAGGTATGCAGGTTGTCATCAAAAGAGCATTCAAGGTAACCGTTGAGGCTGACGGTGAGCAGACTGAGGTTTATACCACAGGCGCAACCGTCGAAGAGGTGCTTGAAAAGGCCGGCGTTGACATAAGTGATGATGATAAAATCAGCCACAAGTCAACAACTCCTCTTATTGGTGAGGCAGTAATTACCGTAGGCCGTGTTGAGTACAAAGAAAGAGTTGAAACCGAATCCTATTCCTACGAAACCGTAACCAAAACAACCGATGAGCTCTATGAAGGCGAGAGCGAGGTTGTAACAAAGGGTGTTGACGGTATAAAGGAAGTAACCTACAGCGACAAGTATGTTGACGGTGAATTTATGTCAACCGAAGCTGTTGATGAAGAGATTGTCAAGGAAGCTGTGGACGAAGTTGTTAAAATCGGCTCAAAGAAGCGTCCTGCTCTCGTTGAATTCAAGGACGGAGTAGTTCCCATTTCTGACCTTGCAACTCCTTCTTACGTTGAGCTTGACGATAACAGACTTCCCATTGATTACGTTGATTATTACGAAGGCGAGTCCACTGCTTATACAGGCGACCCTGCAACTGCATCCGGAAGAAAGCCCTGCCAGGGTCACGTAGCTGTTGACCCCAAAAAGTTCCCCTACGGCACAGAGCTTTATATAGTTTCTCTTGACGGTAACTATATTTACGGCTATTGCATCGCTGCCGATACGGGCGGATTTGTAAACAATTCAAACACTATGGTAGACCTTTACCTCGATACTGAGGATATGTGCTACGAATGGGGCAGAAGAGACGTTGCAATTTACGTTATCTCCTATCCCGATTAATGAGTGAAATAAGGCTGTCCTGCTAAGAAGCGGGGCAGCTTTTTCTTTTGCAGTATGCGGCGATTGAATTGATAAAAGCGGTATGGTATAATACTGACGTAACTGATTCTTGCAATAAAAAGAATTACTGCGTGAGGTGGCTGTATGCATTGTTTTAAAGGGGAATGGATAACAGACGGTGAGTTTTACTGCCTTGAGCCGAGAAACGTATTCGGCAGGGAGCTTGACAGGCTTGAGCCAGACTGCACTGAGCATCTTGACAGGCACATCCTTTTCAGAAAAGATTTTGAGATTACGGGAGAATTTGAAAAAGCTCAGGCTTTTATTACCGCGGATGATTATTACAAGCTTTATATAAACGGAAGGTTTGTGACTCAGGGACCTGCTCCGTGTTACAGCCGGTGCTATAATTATAACACGGTTGACGTTTCACAATATCTGCGCGAGGGAATCAATACCGTTGCAGTGCATACGCTGTACCAGGGGCTTATCAACCGCGTGTGGCAAAGCGGCGATAACCGCCACGGCTTCATAATGGATCTGGAGCTGGACGGTGAGAACGTCCTGAAAAGTGATGAAAGCTTCAAAACTGCCGTTCATTCGGGCTACAATCATTTTTCGACCGTGGGGTATGCTACTCAGTTTCTTGAACAATATGACTCAGGAAGCGCTTACACGGGCTTTGAACGCCCTGATTATGATTACTCTTTTTGGGAAAATGCAAGGCTGCACACCTGCAATGACAGAGTGCTTACCGAGCAACGAAGCAAGCAGCTTGTTTTTGAACGCATTGACCCTGCTGAAATCCGTAAAGAAGAAAAAGGAATTTTTGTAGATTTCGGTAAAATATATGTGGGGTATCTGTGCGCAAGGGTCAGAGGTAATTGCGGTGATAAAGTGATTCTCCGCCAGGCGCAGGAGCTTGAGGAGGATTCAACGCTCAGATTCCGTCTTAGGGCAAACTGCGTTTATGAGGAACCGTGGATTCTCGGAGAGTGCACCAGTGAGCTTGACTGGTTCGATTACAAATCATTCCGCTATGCGTTTTTTGAAATGCCTGAGGGCGCAGAACTTGAAGAAGTCTATTTCAACGCAAGGCACTATCCTTTTGAGTTGAAAGCCGATTTGCGTGATGAATATAAAGGAGACGCCAGGCTTGAAGCAATCTGGGAGCTTTGCGTTAATTCTCAGCGCTACGGAGTGCAGGAGGTTATTCAGGACTGTATGGAGCGTGAAAAGGGTTTTTACCTTGGCGACGGCTGTTATACGGCGCTTACTCATCTGATCCTTTCAGGCGATGACAGTATGGCAAGAAAGCTTATTAACGATGCCTTTGAGAGCACTTTTATATGTGATACAGCCGTAACGTGTATGGATTGTTCCTTTGTGCAGGAAATAGCGGAATTTCCGCTGATAATGGTTTTCCTCATTCTGTGGCATTACAGAGTTACGGGTGATTTGAATTATCTTGCCTGCAATTATGAAAAAGCCAAAAAGCTTGTTGATGCTTACAGGGCACATTATGAGAAGGATTGTCTGATAGGCAACCTCGATAAATGGTGCGTTGTGGAATGGCCCGATAATTTCAGGGACGGTTACGATGTTGATATCAGCGCGGGCAAAATATGTAAAGAGCCGCACGCAGTGATGAATTCTTATTATATTGAAGCCGTACGCACGTTGAATAAGGCGGCACAAATTCTCGGCAAAGAGGAGTACCGTGATGAAAAACCTCTGGTGCAGGCTTTCATAAAAGCGTTTTATGATAAGGAAAGGCATCTGTTTACGGATTCGGCGGTAACCTCTCACACGAGCCTTATCAGTAATTGCTTTGCGTTTGCTTTTTCACTCTGTCCCGATTCGATAAGCGAAGAAAATACAGTGAAAATGATAACCGAGCGCGGAATCTCCGATGTTTCAATGTTTACGGCATTCCCTGTTCTTATGGGCCTTGCGCGAAGGGGAAATAAAGAGCTTATAAGGCAATTGCTTTGCGATGAAGGCGCCTGGCTGAGAATGCTCAGGGAGGGTGCCACCACAACCTTTGAAAGCTGGGGTAAGGAGACAAAACGCAATACGTCCCTTTTTCATCTTACACTTTCCTATGCGGCGGTATTTTTATCCGACACGGATTTGAATTTGCTTTTTGAATAAAAAAAAGCTCCCGATTTACGTTACAGTAAGTCGGGAGTTTTGCATTATTTAATAATAAGCATACCGTTTTCTTCTCTGGCATCGAACATAACGGGTCTTTCTTTATATGTTTCGTTCGGAGAGTGAAGAATGAGGTGCATTTTACCGCTATAATCCTTAAAAATCATACCGTGGCCGCCGTCATTTTCAAAAATCGGGGCGGGATGGCTCCAATTACCGTCTATTTCGCCGTTGTCAGAAACAGCAACCGCCTGAACGTAACCCTTGGGGGTCATAGTGGACCATATCATCAGCAGGGTTCCGTCTGCGGTACGGTGCATAAACGGACCGTCGGTTATAAAGGTTGAGCGGGATTTATCTGCCCAATCGGGATATGAAGCCTTAAAGAGCAGCGTGGGATCGCCTGCGGCGGCGGAAAGATCATCTGTCAGCGGCATAGCGTGAATTTCACCATCCTGCACCTGGCACCATTCGCGGCAGAAAACTATGTAGGGCTTACCGTTTTTATCGGTATAGAACGTGCCGTCAAGGCATTGCCATCCGATGGGTGTGATTGCATCATTGGTAAAGGGGAGGAACGGGCCCATAGGAGTATCGCTTACAAGAATCTGAGTTGCTCTGTTCCTTGCTTCGGAACGGAAGGTGACAAACATATAGAATCTGCCGTTGTATTTGTGAACCTCAGGTGCCCAGATTTCTTTATCTGCCCAGAAGTTTTCAGGCACGCTGAAGCATTCGTGGGCATCGCTCCAGGTTTCAAGGTCGTCGCTTACGTACACGTCAAGTCCCGTGGCGCAAACCCAGGTAGTTTCGCCTCTTGTGCCGTAAAGATAGTATTTTCCGCCTTCACACAGTACGAACGGGTCACGGATATTGATATCAGTAAAAGTCATAGAGAAGCTCTCCTTAATTTGATTTTATTTAATTATATCAAAGCGTGCCGTGTAATGCAACAAAAACTGCCCCGCCTGTGCGGCGGAGCAGTAAGCATTTAAATATTATTCAGCTATTGTAAGGTTGAATTTGGCAACGGTTGCGGCGGCCTGAGTCTTTGAGCCTGCGGGGGTAAGACCTGCGAAGCTGCCGTCATCGGAGCAGGTGTTGCCTGCGATAGCAATGCTTCCGTCCTCAAGAAGGC
>JAZNUP010000023.1:0-15997 GCA_045592385.1 Acutalibacteraceae bacterium | reverse complement strand
GGTATACGGCCATCCCTGACTTCTTATCGGTGTCGACAAGATGTCAAAATCCAAGGGCAACGTTATTTATGCTGATGATCTTGTTGCAAGATTCGGCGTTGATGCGGTAAGATACTATCTTCTTTCCGAAATGCCTCACGCTCAGGACGGTTCCCTTACTTATACAACTCTTATCGAGCGTTATAATTCAGACCTTGCCAATACTTTCGGCAACCTTATCAACAGAACTGTTGCAATGGTCAATAAGTATTTCGGCGGTGAGCTTATCTGCAACACCTGCGAGGGTGAGTTTGACGATGAGCTTAAGAAGTGCGCTCTTGACAGTGTGGGTGCTGTTGCCGCATCTATGGATGAATTCAAAATCAGTGATGCAGTAAATACCGTTCTCAGTTTTGCGAAGAGATGCAATAAATACATTGATGAAACTATGCCCTGGGCTCTTGCAAAGGACGAAACCAAGAGAGAAAGGCTTGCTACCGTTCTTTACAATCTTACTGAGTGCATCAGATTCCTTGCTGTTGAGCTTACACCCTATATTCCTGAAACAAGTGCAAAAATCCTTGAACAGATTAACTGCGATATAACTTCATACGAAAGCCTTGAAAGCTTCGGCGCAATTCCCGTTGGCTCCAGGGTTGGCGAAGCAACTCCTCTTTTTGCAAGAATTGACAGTGAAAAGATGCTTGCTGAAATCCAGGCTGAAATTGATGCAAAGCACGCAAAAGCTCAGAACAAAGCTGAGATTGAAGGCGTTGCAAAGATTGGTATTGACGATTTTGCAAAGGTTGACCTTCGCGTTGCAAGAGTTGCTCAATGCGAGCCTATTAAAAAAGCAAAGAAGCTTCTCAAACTTACTCTTGATGACGGTACAGGAAAGCCTAGAACTGTTGCATCAGGCATAGCAAAGTGGTATAAACCCGAGGATCTTATAGACAAAAAAGTTATTGTTGTTTCCAATCTTAAGCCCGCAGTGCTTTGCGGAGTTGAAAGCAACGGTATGATTCTTGCTGCTGATGCAGGCGAGGATGACGTTAAGGTTATTTTTGTTGACGGTGTACCGGAGGGCTCTAAGGTAAGATGATAAGCGGTATTTTTGACAGTCACGCTCATTATGACAGCAAAGCCTTTGATGGGGACAGATATGAACTCCTTTCTTCTATGAAAAAAAAGGGTGTTTCCCGCATTGTTAACTGTGCAAGTGATATTGCTTCTTCTCTCGTCTGTCTTGAGCTTGCAGAGAGTTTTGATTATATCTATGCCGCCTGCGGTATCCATCCCCATGAAACAGCGGAGTGCACAAAGGATTTTATTCCAATGCTCAGAAAGCTTTGTGTGAACGAAAAGTGCGTTGCCGTCGGTGAAATAGGGCTTGATTATCATTATGATTTTTCACCGCGTGACGTTCAGATTGAGGCTTTTGAAAAGCAGATTTTGCTTGCAAAAGAGCTTGATATGCCTGTAATTGTGCACGACAGAGAGGCCCACGAGGACGTTATGACAATTCTCAAAAAGCACAGACCGAAGGGTGTGGTGCACTGTTTTTCGGGCAGCGTTGAACTTGCGAGGGAAACAGTAAAGCTCGGTATGTACATCGGTCTTGGCGGAGCGGTGACATTTAAAAATGCCCGCAAGCCTGTTGAGGTTGCTGCATACGTGCCCGAGGACAGATTGCTGGTTGAAACCGATTGCCCCTATATGACTCCTGTTCCGAACAGAGGCAAGCGCAACGATTCTTCCTATATACCAGATATTCTTGAGGTCCTTGCGAATATCAGGGGGACTGATGCTCAGCATCTTGCCGATGTTACGGCAGATAATGCACGCCGACTTTTTTCTATCAAGTAAAATTACGGAGGTTTTTTATGTTTAAAAAAGTTTTCGCTCTTGTTTTTGCTGTTCTTACTGTTGTTTCTTTTGCAAGCTGTACTGCTGAAAAAGAAGGCAGAGAAAGCCTCAGAGTAACCGCCGCAGAGGGTGCAACGGGTATTGAATCCCAGCTTGCTCTTGATATGAAGTACGTTCTTCTTCCCAGATATGAATTTGAGGAAATTACCGAGGAGTATTTTAATCAGGAAGAGAATCGTGTATATTACGAATTCTATGCCAAGGCAACAGAGGAAGATTTTACAAATTACGTTGAACTTGTAAAAGAAGAAAGAGGATATACCGACAGACGTGATAACGGAGACGATGAGCACTTCTACTGCGCTAAAAACGGAAGAGGATACGAAATCGGTGTTTCTTATTCCGATGAAGATTCCATTATTTACGTATACATCATCAAGCAGTAATTAACTTAATAATTTTACCCGCCGCGAGTAACTTCACTCACGGCGGGTATTTTTTATAAAATTATGCAGATAAGGCCGCTGCAGCCTTCGTTTATAACCTTTTCAAGTGTTTCCTGAAGCTTCATTCTTGCGTCGGAAGGCATTCTGTAAAGCTTATTGTGAAGCCCTTCATTAACAAGCTCGTGCAGGGATTTGCCGAATATGTTTGATTCCCAGATTTTTGCAGGGCTTTCTTCAAATTCCTTGAGGAGATAGAGGATTAATTCCTCTGACTGCGATTCGGAGCCTACAATCGGCGCAACCTCTGTCTGGATATCGGCGCGCATCATATGGATTGACGGAGCGGATGCTCTCAGACGCACTCCGTATCTGCCGCCTTGCTTCATAATTTCCGGCTCTTCAAGTGAAAGCTCTTCTATTGTTGGCATTACGATTCCGTATCCGGTTGCTTCAACCTCCTCAAGCGCACTCTGAATTCTGCCAAATCTTTTCCGGATTTTGGTGAGCTCTGCCATTTCTCTTAGTAACTCCTGCTCGTTTGAAGCTTTTGTTCCTGTTTGCTCGGCGAGTACTTTGAAAAACAGCTCGGGGTCAAGATTTACGGATATTCTTGCACTGCCTTCGCTCAGGCACATTCCTTCAACACGTGCATTCCTTATATGTTCGCATTCACTTATATCAAGGGTGAATTGTGTTATTTCTCTTACGTGGTGAAGAGTTGCGGCGTGCGAGCTTATTTCACCAAAGACCTTGCTTCTGAGCCAGTGCTTACAGGGGAGGGAGCTGAGCCAGTTCGGCAAATCAACAGCAATTTCTTTTATCGGGAATTCAAGGAGTATACCAGAAAGTATGGAATTGATTTCCTGGGTGCTGAGTTTTGCGCAGTTTGCCGCTATAACGGGTACAGAGTATTTTGAAGTAAGTGACGAAGCAAGATTCTGAGCGCCGGCACTTTCGGGTTCAATGCAGTTGAGTAACACAACGAACGGCTTATTTATAGATTTAAGTTCGTTTATTACACGCTCTTCTGCCTGCTCGTATTCAGCCCTCGGAATTTCGCTGATTGATCCGTCGGTTGTTACAACAAGGCCGATTGTTGAATGCTCAGTTATAACTTTTTTTGTGCCGATTTCAGCCGCCATATTAAAGGGAATTTCTTCCTCAAACCACGGGGTTTTAACCATTCGCGGGGTGTCATTTTCTATGTAACCCAAGGCGCTCGGTACGATATAGCCAACGCAGTCAATCATCCTTACCTTGAATTTTGCTTCGTTGGAAAGGGTTATCTGAACCGCCTCTTCGGGAATAAACTTGGGTTCGGTTGTCATAATTGTTCTTCCTGCGGAAGACTGAGGCAGCTCATCGGTTGTTCTTTCTCTGCGGTGAATGTCTTCGATATTCGGTATAACCGATTTGTCCATAAAGCGCTTGATGAACGTTGATTTACCTGTTCTTACGGGACCTACAACTCCTATGTAAATATCGCCGCCCGTTCTTGTTGCAATATCCTGATATATGCTTGTGTCTGCTGCCATAAAAAATTCCTCCGTATGCTCATTCTTTTGTAAATTGATATGAGCAGTCGGGAGGAATTATGACAGGCTGTTAAAACTAAGAATTTATTTATTGAATTTTGCGGCATAAGCGGTGGCTAAAGCATCACAGCGTTCGTTTTCCGGGTGACCGGCATGTCCCTTGACCCAGATGAATTCATATTTATGACCGTCAAGCAGACGGAGCAATTCCTGCCACAGTTCAACATTGAGTACGGGGGATTTATCGGCTTTTTTCCAGCCTTTTTTAATCCAGTTCCATATCCAGCCTTGGTTGAAAGCGTCAGCAAGATATTTTGAATCGGTATAAATAACAAGCGAGCATTTTTCTTTCAGCTTGCCAAGTGCGGCAATAAGCGCGGAAAGCTCCATACGGTTATTTGTTGTCATCGGTTCGCCGCCGCTGAGTTCTAATTCGTGTTCGCCGTATCTGAGAATTGCACCCCATCCGCCGGGTCCCGGATTGCCAGAGCAAGCGCCGTCTGTAAAGATTTCTACAGTTTTCATATTAATGGGTTACCTCTTGAAATAATTAGTTTTTTTAGATTATAACACCGGTATTACCATAAAACAAGTAAAAGTGTGATTATTTTTAATTGTGCAGTCAATACTATTTTTAAAATTTTCGTAAAAAGGATTGATTGCATGAAAGCGGTAATTATGGCGGGCGGTTCGGGCAAAAGACTCAGACCTCTTACTTGCACTGTGCCAAAGCCGATGGCACGTCTTTGCGGTAAGCCGGTAATAGAACACATACTTACTTTGTTGCACAATAACGGGTTTGATGAAGCCAGTATTACGCTGGGATATCTTGCTGATATTATTGAGCATCATTTTGAAAACGGCTTTTCATCAATGAAACTCAGCTTTGCAAGGGAGGATGAACCGCTCGGTACGGCAGGAAGCGTGAGAAATGCGGCAGACGGTTGGGATGAAACGTTTCTGGTTATCAGCGGTGATGCTATGTGTGATTTCGATCTTTCTGAGCTTGTGCGGCTTCACAAACAGTCGGGGGTGCTTGCCTCAATTGTTGCAACAAGAGTGAACGATCCCCGTGAATACGGAGTTATAATGACTGATTCCAACGGCAGAGTAGACGGATTTGTTGAAAAACCGTCTTGGTCGCAGGCGATAAGCGGCCTTGTGAATACGGGAATTTATATACTTGAGCCTGAATGTCTTGAAATGATTGAAAAAGGGAAATTTCTTGATTTTTCAAAGGATATTTTCCCGCTTATGATGCAAAATTCCGTTGAAATCGGATGTGTTTGCGCAGAGGGTTATTGGTGTGATATAGGCAATATAGAAGCGTATCTTCAATGTCAGAGAGATATTTTTGACGGTAAGGTCAGAGTTGAAATTCCTTGCGTTTCAAAAGGTGTTTTTTCTCCGGAAAACATTAAAAAAGGAGATTACAGCATAGTTGAACCCGTATATATCGGAAAAAACGTTGAAATCTCCAAAGGTTGTGTAATAGGTCCTTATGCCGTAATTGATGACGGCACTTTCATCAATTCCAACAGCAGGGTACGTCACTCAGTTGTTCTTGAAAATGCTTGCGTTGCTTCAAGCGTCAGCCTTACTGGAGCTCTTGTGTGTCAGGGTGCGTCGCTTAAAAACGGAGTTTCTATGTTTGAGGGAAGCGTTGCAGGGGCAGGGAGTGTAATCGGAGAAAATGCCTCTGTCAGCCCGAATTGCCTTGTGTGGCCCGGAAAGGTTATTGCTGAATCAGCAGCAGTAAATGCAAACGTCAAATACGGAAGCATCAAGGGCGAAATGCTCAGCGACGGTTGCGTTTGTGAAAATTCAGCAGCATACCTTTCGCCTGAAACGTGTCTTAAGCTTGGTGAGGCTGTTGGAAGTACAAGGCGAAAAATTAAAACCGGTATTGGGTGTGACGGTCTGAAAGCATCAGAGGCGCTTAGCCTTGCTGTTAAATCTGGATTACTTTCAACGGGCGCTTGTGTATGGGATTTTGGCCGATGCTTTGAGGCGCAGATGAATTTCTTTACTGCGTGCTGCGGACTTGATTGCGGTATTTTTATCAGAAGCGGAGAGAATCGCAGCCTTAAAATCTGCTCCGAGGGAGGACTTCCGCTGACGGGATTTTTTGAGCGTGAAATTGAGGCGAAAATGTCTCGCAGTGAATTCCGTTATGCAAAGGATGATGAAATAGGAGAATGTATGCAGATGAGCGCGGTGAAAATGATTTACAGGCAGGAATTGCTGAACACCGCACCAAACGGTTTAGGGGACGTAAGAGCGCAGATAAGAAGCGTGAACGGTGCAGTTGAAGAGACAGCAAAAGAAGTTTCTTCAATTCTTAACCTTGATACATCGGGAGGGCCTGTGTTCAATATATCCGAATCAGGCTGTAACGTAAGTGCACAGCTTAAAGAAAGTGTAGTTGACGGTGATACTTTACTGGTTATTTGTTGTGTGGATGAAATGAAAAAAGGGAACGACATAGCCGTAGCTTATGATGCCCCCTTAATTCTTGACAGTATAGCAGACGCATATAATTGTAAAGTACTCCGCTATCTAAGCGCTCCTGCCGATTATGCTGACACTGATGCCAGGAAGCTCAGCGCAAATCAGTGCTTTGTGCGTGACGGACTTTTTACGGTTTTTAAAATTTTGTCAATTATTAAAAACAGAAACAAGACACTTGAAGAGTTGGTTAAAGAATTGCCTGACCGTTATTATATCCGAAAAACGGTTGAAAGTACTGTTTCCCCGGCAAGGCTTGCCGCTATGTTTCCGGATGACGGCATAAAAATCAGCAATAAAAAAGAGGGAATACGTCTTGTACGTGAAAACGGAAGCTTGCTGATTGTTCCCACTTCGGGCGGAAGTAAATTCAGAGTGTTTGCCGAATCGGTATCCGCCGAAACTGCGCAGGAGCTTTTTGACGGGTTTGAGGATTTGCTTTCAAATCTTACAGATGATTAATTATATAATTATTAATAATATTATATATTTATTTTATAAAGCTTGACAGTTTGAATGAATTAAAGTAAAATTATACCTTGGGATGGGAGCGAAACTCCCGTTCCGGTATTTACATAAAAAGTAACCTTGCGTTAATAAATATTTTTTTCGGGCGATTGCTTCTGAGCCCGTACAACATCATTCTAAGGAGATAATATGCAAAAAAACAATACTAAAAATTTAAAAAAGGAGAACAAGGGAGCATCGAAATATTCAGGTAAGCAGACAGGCAAGCCTTCCAAAAAGTATAATCAGTTTTCCAACCGTAAAAAGAAAAACGGTCCTTCTGCTAACGGAACAAAGCAAGGCAAAAAAAGCGCACCTGTTAAAATTGCCTTCCTTGGAGGTCTTAATGAAATCGGCAAGAATATGACTGTGTATGAGTACAACAATGAAATGATTATTGTTGACTGCGGTCTTTCTTTCCCTGATCAGGATATGTTCGGTGTTGACCTTGTAATTCCCGATTTCGATTACGTTGAGCGCAATGCTCAGAAAATCAAGGGAATTTTTATTACTCACGGTCACGAGGACCATATCGGTGGCCTTGCGTATCTGCTTAAAAAGGTCCGTATTCCCGTATACAGCACAAAGCTTACAATCGGACTTATTGAGGGCAAACTCAGGGAGCATAATCTGCTCAACAGTGTTCAGCTCAACGTTGCGGCACCGGGTGATGTTATTGACCTTGGCGAATTCAAGGTGGAGCTTATCCACGTTAACCACTCAATACCCGATGCACTTGCGTTTGCGATCAAATGCAGAGAGGGCGTTATAATCCAGACGGGTGACTTTAAAATTGACAGTACACCCATTGACGGCGAAATGATTGACCTTGCAAGGTTTTCTCAGCTTGGCAAGGAAGGAGTAATGTGTCTCCTTTCAGATTCCACCAATGCGGAGCGCCCCGGATTTACCGAGAGCGAGAAAAAGGTCGGCGAATCTTTTGAAACTCTTTTCAGAAAAGCCGGCAACAGAAGAATTCTTGTTGCAACTTTTGCTTCCAATATTCACAGAGTTCAGCAGATTATAAACGTTGCCAAGGCGTTAAAACGTAAGGTTGCTCTGTTTGGCAGAAGCCTTGAGAATGTTGTGGCAATTGCATCTGAACTCGGATATCTTGATATTCCCGATAACGTTATGATAAAGAGTGACCTTATCAACAAATTCGCACCTGAAGAGCTTGTTATTATAACTACGGGCAGCCAGGGTGAGCCGATGTCCGCTCTTTCGAGAATGGCATTTTCAGACCATAGAAAGGTTGAAATCTGCCCTAACGATTACGTTATTATTTCCGCAACTCCGATTCCCGGCAACGAAAAGACGGTAAGCAGGGTTGTAAATGAGCTTATGAAGCTTGGTGCAGAGGTTGTGTACGAAAAAATGTATGACGTTCACGTTTCGGGTCACGCCTGCCAGGAAGAGCTTAAGATAATGCTTGGAATAGTAAATCCCAAATTTTTTGTTCCCGTTCACGGTGAACAGAAGCATCTTCAGAAGCACGCGATGCTTGCGGAAAGTGTTGGTGTTGATAAAAAGAATATCTTTATTGCAGATAACGGAAACGTAATTGAAATCACCAAAGATGCGCTCAAGCAGGGTGCAAGCGTACCTGCCGATAAGGTTCTTGTTGACGGTTACGGCGTAGGTGATATCGGTAACGTAGTTCTTAAGGACAGAAAGCACCTTGCAGAGGACGGAATAATAATCGTTTCAGCCGTTATCGACTATGAATCGGGTGAGCTTATTACCGGCCCCGAGGTTGTAACAAGAGGATTTATTTACTCTAAGAATTCTGAAGAAATCATTGATGGCGCAAAGAATGCCGCCGCAAAAGCAATTTATAATTGCTGTGACCACAATATTGTAGACCTTAATGCAATAAAAGGAAAAACAAGAGATGCTGTTCTTCGTTATGTTTACGATAAAACAAAGCGCAGTCCTATTGTTCTTCCTATGATTATGGAGGTGTGATAAGTGAAAATGAAAAGCATTTGGCATGACAGTATTGCAGCCGTTGCCGCTTTTGCCGCAGTTGCTGTGTTTGCGGCCGTTACCGCTCGCTATTCTCCTTTGCTTGCTGTGATTGAGCTGTCTGTTGCTTTTGTGCTTTTTGCGTTTTTTCTTATCAGAACCAGAGTCAATGCAAGACGGTTTGCAAGCTTTGCAAAGCGGCTTTACAGAAAAATGGATTTTACCGATGCGAGAGTCCTCAATTCCTTTCCCGTACCCGTTGCGGTGTGTGACGCTGACGGTACGGTACTCTGGGTGAGTGAAAAATTCCTGAATCGGGTAGTTCACTCTAAGCAGATTCTTGCAGATTCAATTCAGCCTTATATTGCAGGCAGAGAGTTTTCGGAAATCATAGATTCGCACGAAACCGCGGTTCAAATTAATGACCGTGACTATTCTGTTTTCACTAATTCCTATACCGCTGAGGGTCAGGAGCGATACGTTCTCTATTTTGTCGATAATACCCAACTGAAGAATACCGAGAGAGAATTCAACCTGAG
Organism: Acutalibacteraceae bacterium; assembly: GCA_045592385.1. GTDB lineage: Bacteria > Bacillota > Clostridia > Oscillospirales > Acutalibacteraceae > CAG-177. Next base: position 6,649 of record JAZNUP010000023.1, on the reverse strand, counting down.
CAGACCTGTTGTGGCTTTTCTGGAAGTTGATAATATTGATGCGTCGGGTTACGATTTGCGCGAAAGCGAGAGAGCTGAATTCCGCAGTATGGTTGAGGCGGTTATCGAAAACTGGGCAGGTGAATTCCCGTGTATCCTCAAGAGGCTTTCCGATGCACGATTTATGATAGTTGCTCAGCGCAGAGATGCCGATACAATGATTGAAACCAAGTTCCCCGTGCTTGACAGTGTGCGCAACCTCAAGTATAAAAACCTTGATATTTCCGCAACTATTTCTATCGGAATGTCGGACGGTGAAACGTTCCTGCAATGTGAGCGCAGAGCAAAGAAAGCTCTTGAAATGGCGCTGGACCGCGGCGGTGACCAGGCTGCTGTGGTTAATAAGGATGACAGTTACGATTTCTTCGGCGGTGTTTCCAAAAGCGTTGAAAAGCGCGGCAAGGTACAGGCGAGGGTTATAGGCTCGGCACTTGCTGAGTTTATTGAAGCGAGCGATGAAGTTATTGTTATGGGTCACAAATGGCCGGACCTTGACGTTATGGGAGCGGCTGTCGGTATCTGCTGTGCGGCGGAAGCTCTCGGTGTTGCTTCATATATTGTTACCGATACTGCCAAAACGCTCAGCTCAAGCCTTTTGGAACGCATAAATGCTGATGATTTTCTTAAAGAAGCTATTATTGATGAACAAACGGCCCTGAAGCTTATAAGCAAAAAGACTTTGCTCGTGGTTGTTGATACTCATATCAAAACCTTTGTCGAATTCCCCGAGGTTTATAAGAAAGCCTCAACGGTGTTTGTTATTGACCATCACCGCAAATCAACGGACGCTATTGATAATGCCGTTGTTTTTCACCTTGACCCCAACGCATCCTCAGCATCTGAAATGGTTACCGAGTTGCTCGAATACATAGACCCCGAGCCGAATATAACCAAGCTTACCGCTGAGGCTTTGCTTTCAGGTATTATGCTTGATACAAAGAATTTTGTTCTCGGTTGCGGTGTGCGTACTTTTGAAGCTGCTGCATTTCTCAGGGAAAAATCGGCGGATACCGTAAGTGTCCGAAAACTTTTCTCAACGTCAATGCAGGTCAATAAGCTTCGTAATGACGTAGTTTCATCAGCCTATGAATACAACCGCAGTGCAATTGCCTGCGCAAGATTTGAGTCTGAGGATATAAGAATAATCTGCTCCCAGGCGGCGGATGAATTGCTCAACGTAAGCGATGTTGATGCTTCGTTTGTGCTGTATATGTCTGGTGATACTGCGTGTATTTCGGCACGCTCGTTGGGCACAGCTAACGTTCAGGTTATTATGGAGGCTTTGGGCGGCGGAGGTCACCGTACAATGGCGGCGGCTCAGCTAAAGGGAGTAAGCCTTGAAACGGCTGTTGAAAAGCTTAAAGCAACCGTGGATAAATTTTTTAATTAGGATTATCAAAAGGAGCGATATAAAATGAAAGTTGTACTTACACAGGATGTTAAATCACTTGGCAAGAAGGGTGAGCTTGTTTCAGTTTCAGACGGTTATGCAAGAAATTTCCTTTTTCCCCGCAAGCTTGCGCTTGAGGCTAATACTCAGGCAATGAGTGAGCTTAAAAACAGAGAGGATGCACAGAAGCACCACCTTGCCGTAGAACTTGAAAACTCTAAAAAAGCTGCGGCCGAAATTTCCGGTAAGACCGTTAAGATTGCTGCAAAAGCAGGCGCAAACGGAAAGCTTTTCGGTTCCGTTACCACCAAGGATATTGCTGAAAAAATCAATGCTGATTTCGGCCTTAAGGTTGACAGACACAAAATTTCGGCAGAGGATATCAAAACCTGCGGAACATATGAAATCGAGGTTAAATTCCCTCAGGGTGTTGCAGCCAAGCTTTTTGTTCTTGTTACCGCATAATTAAGACGGAGAATTATTATGGCAAACAGAGAATTAACTAATCTGGAAAGCATCGAAATGCCTTACAGTCAGGAGGCGGAGCAGGCGGTTCTCGGCTGCATTCTCAAGGAGCCTTCCTGCCTGTCCAACGTTTCGATTTATGTGCGTACGGATTATTTCTACATTCCTCAGCACAGAGCCATTTTCAATGCCATGCTGATGGCCGAAACAAAGGGTAAGTTGGATCCGCTGGTTATTCTTGATCAGCTTGTTACCGAGGGTGTTTATGACAACGCAAGCGGCAGGGATTATCTTGCGCGCCTTGCAGAGATGGTGCCTTCCACCTCTAACGTTGATACATATTCAAAAATCGTCAGGGAAAAGTACTATATCCGTGCTCTTATTGAAGCTTCAAGAGAAACTATTGAAAGTGCTTCTGCTCAGGAAGAAAGTGCTGACGTTCTTCTTGACAGTGCGGAGCAGAAAATATATAACATCCGTCAGGGCAGGGCGGTTGATGCTCCTTCCAAAATCGGCGATGTTATTGTAAACGACGTTTTCGAGCATTTGCGCAACATTACGGGCGAAGATAAAGATAAGTTCAAGGGCTACACAACCGGTTATGCGGATCTTGACCGTGTTCTTACCGGTCTTAACCGTTCGGACCTTATTCTTGTCGGCGCAAGACCTGCTATGGGTAAAACAAGTTTTGCCCCCAACCTTGCAAGAAACGTATCTGCCGTTGGTAAAAGACGCGTTCTTTTCTTCTCTCTGGAAATGACAAAGGAGCAGCTTGCGCAGAGAGTTCTTGCAACTGAAGCGCGAGTTTCCAGTATGAAGATGAGAAACGGCAACATTTCAACCGATGAATGGAACAGACTAATCCAGGCGGCGGTTGCGCTTAATGACTGTGAGCTTTATTTTGATGATACGTCAAGCATTACTGTTACCGAGATGAAGGCAAAAACCAGAAAACTCGGTGGAGTAGAATGTGTTATTATCGACTATCTCGGTCTTATTACTTCGGGTAAAAGATCTGAAAACAGAACCCAGGAAGTCAGTGAAATCACACGTAATCTCAAGATGATGGCAAAAGAGCTCAATATTCCCATAATTTGCTGTGCTCAGCTTAACAGAGGTACTGAGGGCAGAGGTAAAAGCCATAAGCCTCAGCTTTCGGAGTTGCGTGAATCGGGCTCTATCGAGCAGGATGCCGATATCGTTATGATGCTTTACCGTCCCGATTACTATAAAAATGAAAAAGAGGACGATAAAGACGCTCCCGAGCAGGACGATTCCAAGCCTAAGACTGTTGAGGTAATTATCGCAAAGAACAGACACGGCGAAACGGGTACAGTAGAATTTATATGGGATGCGGAGCATACCCTCTTTATAGCTCAGGAGAAACTCAGAGATGATATGTAAGGTAAGGCAGACGGTTGCAAAATATAAAATGCTTCCCGAGGGCAGCCGTGTTACAGTTGCTTTATCGGGAGGAGCGGATTCAATGGCTTTGCTTCATTCATTGCTTATTCTTAAAGATGAGTTGAAGCTTGAAATCAGTGCCGCTCACGTAAATCATTGCCTCAGAGGTGAAGATGCCGACCGTGATGAGTTGTTTGTGCGTGAGGAATGTGAAAAGCTCGGTGTTAAGCTTGATGTTTTGCGTATTGACGTTGCGGCGAAGGCGGAAGAAAGCGGCGAAAGTATTGAAGAATGCGGCAGAAGAATCCGTTATGATTTCTTTGCTTCACTCGGAGGCGATAAGATTACTGCAACCGCTCATAATCTTAACGACCGTGCTGAAACGTTTCTTTTCAATTTTGCAAGGGGAACAGGGCTTCGCGGGCTGTGCTCAACGCCCGTTGTCAGAGGCAACATAGTCCGTCCTCTTATAGAGTGTTCAAGGGCTGAGATTGAACGATTCTGTGAAGAGAATTCAATAAGCTTTGTCACAGACAAAACGAATTTTGAAACCGTTTATGCTCGTAATAAAATTCGTCACGGAGCTATGGTGTGTTTAAGGCAGTTAAACCCTTCGTTTGAGGAGTCGGCGCAGAGATGTATTGACTCACTCAATGAAGATGAAGACTTGCTTTCCTGCCTTGCGGCGGATTTGCTTGAGAAAAGCAGAGTTGCCAACGGATTTGATGCGGCGGTGCTTGACAGTGCTCATATCGCAATTAAAAAGCGTGCGGTTGCGGCGGCGATTTTTGAAAAAACCTCGCAACGTACTGACAGTAAAACATTGTGTGATATCTGTGATATGCTCGGGTCGCAGGGAAAGCGTCAGATTTCAGGCGGAAGCTATGTGAGAGTTCGTAAAGGAATTCTTGATTTTCCTGTATTTGAAAATGGGGAGGAAATCGAAATTCCTTTTACTGATGAAGAATTTCGCTTCGGAGATGCGATTGTTCAAATTTCCATAATTAACAAAAATGACACAGATTCGTTACAAAATAGCGATATAGAAATATTAGAATATCGTATCGATTATGATAAAATAAATGGCAGTGTTGTTTTTCGCAACCGCCGTGAAGGGGACAGACTTGCTCTTGCGGGCAGAGGGTGCTCCAAAACTCTAAAAAAAGCATTTAACGAAATGTCAATTGAACCAGAAAAACGCTCAGGACTTCTGATTGTTGTTGACGGTAGCGGGATCCTGGCCGTTGAAAGGGTTGGGGTCGATGAAAGATGTGCGGTTTCCGCAGAAACCGAAAAGATAATGAGAATAATAATCAGGAGGGCTTATTAATTATGATTAACGATATTCAGAGTGTGCTCATCAGCGAGGAAAGAATTAAAGAAATCAATGCAGAGCTTGGCGCCCGTATAACAGCTGATTATGAGGGCAAAAATCTTTTACTTGTCAGCATTCTTAAGGGTGCGGTTGTATTTATGACTGATATTATGAGGGAAATCAAGATACCCTGCGTTATTGATTTTATGGCTGTTTCGAGTTACGGTGATCAGGCAAAATCCACCGGTGTTGTTAAAATCATCAAAGACCTTGATATTGATATCAAGGGCTATGACGTTCTTATTATTGAAGATATTCTTGATTCAGGCAGAACACTCAATTATATTATTGAGCTCCTTAAATCAAGAAATCCTGCAAGTATTAAGATTTGTACTTTGCTTGATAAGCCTGCAGCAAGAGTTACTCCCGTAAAACCTGATTATGTAGGCACTGAAATCGTAAATGAGTTTGTAGTCGGCTACGGTCTTGACTACGCTGAAAAATACAGAAATCTTCCTTATATAGGAATTCTCAAAAGGGAAGTTTACGAGAAATAAATAGGGAAAGATAAATGAAGGAGTGATTATTACAAGTGAGCAATAAAACCAACGGACGAAAGCCTTCTTTTAATCCGAGAAGCATTCTTTCTGTTCTGCCTTACATTCTCATACCTGCCTTTATAATATTCGGTATTTCATATTATATGACTACTCAGAAGGCAGAGAAAACAGAGTATTATGAGATAGTTGAGCTGTTTGAGGAGAACGAGGTTACACAGTATAGCCTTAACCTGAGCAGCGGTGAGCTTGTGTATTACACACAGGACAGCAAGACGGCAAAAACCTACAACGTGCCGAGTGTCAGCCTTTTTGTTGAGGATGTTCACGATCACGTTATCGAATACAACTCAGATCCCGCTAATGCCGATAGTAAGATAAAAGCGGATTATATTTCCGGCACAACAAACGAATGGATTATAACTATTCTTCCCACCGCTTTAATGGTGCTTGTGCTTGTTGTTCTTACCCTCTTTATGTTTAAGCGAATGAACGCTACTATGACCAATGAGAACAACCGAACTATGAGCTTCGGTAAAGCAAGAGTCAAGCAGGTAAAGGACGAAAAAAGAAAAACAACCTTTGCTGACGTTGCGGGTGCTGATGAAGAAAAAGAAGAACTGCAGGAAATTGTAGAATTTCTTAGATCTCCTGAGAAGTTTGATAAACTCGGCGCCAGAATTCCCAAGGGTGTTTTGCTTGTAGGCCCTCCCGGTACAGGTAAAACTCTTATTGCAAGGGCCGTTGCAGGTGAAGCAGGTGTGCCCTTCTTCTCAATTTCAGGTTCTGATTTTGTTGAGATGTATGTAGGTGTCGGCGCTTCAAGAGTAAGAGACCTTTTTGATCAGGCTAAGAAGAGTTCACCCTCAATCATTTTCATTGATGAAATTGATGCTGTAGGCCGTCACAGAGGTGCAGGTATGGGCGGCGGACACGATGAAAGAGAGCAGACCCTTAACCAGTTGCTTGTTGAAATGGACGGTTTCGGTGCAAACGAGGGTGTTATTATCATCGCTGCAACAAACAGACCTGATATCCTCGACCCGGCGCTTTTGCGTCCCGGCAGATTTGATCGTCAGGTAACCGTTAATTATCCGGATGCAAAGGGCAGAACAGAGATTCTTAAAGTACACGCAAGGAACAAACCTCTTGCCCCCGACGTTGATTTGAAGGCTATTTCACATTCAACTGTCGGATTTACGGGCGCTGACCTTGAAAATCTTCTCAACGAAGCGGCACTCCTTGCTGCAAGACGTGATAAAAAGGCTATTACTATGGCTGAGGTTGATGAAGCTACAATCAAAGTTCTTGTCGGTACCGAAAAGAAATCCCACAAGATGACTGAGCAGGAAAAGAAGCTTACCGCTTATCATGAAGCAGGTCACGCTGTTGCAAGCTTTTATCTTGAGAATGAGGACCCCGTTCAGCAGATTTCTATTATTCCCCGCGGTCTTGCAGGTGGATTTACGCTTTACAGAC
>JAZNUP010000022.1:0-2366 GCA_045592385.1 Acutalibacteraceae bacterium | reverse complement strand
GTAAAAAGGCTTTGTGCCGTCCGAAGGCTCAAGGAAGAATTCCTCGGAATACTGTTCACCTTTGAGCGTATATGTAATTACGCCTTTCATATATGCGTCGGATTTATAGCTGATGCCGTAATAATTGAACCAGCCGCAATCGGCATCGCCGAAATCAAACTCGGCTTTTTCTGATATAATACCGTTTTCAATTCCGCTTACGGACACAGCCGCAATTGCCTCAATTGCAAAATCCGTATCTGCTTTTGACGGCAGAAAACTGAATAGATATGAGGGGAAAAGGAAAATGAAAGAAAGAATAGCGGAAAAAAATTTTTTCAAAGCAATCACCCTTTTGTTAAATTTTTTATTGTTGCAAAACCGTAATTCAAGAATCCGCGGTTGTTTTTATGACTGATTTCATAACAATCGCCCGTATCTGTTATCGTATTTCTTCGGTGCCGGGTATCAATTAATCCAGATATATAACCTGCGAGCCCTGCCAGGAAAGACAGTTTTTCTCTACACCGATTTCTTCAATCCACGCACGAACTTCAGGAGTCAGGAGCACAAGAGATTCATGTGAGTTGTTCCACACCCATGAAGGCGTAGGCCACAGGCAGATTTCGGGGTCAACAGCTTCATAGAATTCTTTCGATACACCGCCCTGTCCGTGGTGTGACATTTTGCATATATCGCAATCCAGAAGCTCTTTATATTCAGGGTTTGCAAGCACCTTGTTGCCTGAACTTACAGCGGCATCACCCGTAAGCAATACGCTTTTTCCGCCCAAATCCATACGGAGTATCAGGGATGAATCGTTAACAATTGTGAAAGCAGGGTCGAAGGTATAGAGCGTGGTAAACTTTGCTGCGCCGATATCGAAAACATCGCCCTCGTTGATAACCTGAACCTTTTCGGGGAAAGCCTTGCTTATTCTGTCAAACTCGCCCACCATTTCCGCACCTTCTGCCGCGTCGGACGAATCAATGGCGGCATAGTATTCATAAGGTGCATAGTGGTGAATAACCTTGTCAAATTTTACCTGATTTGTGCGGTTTTCAGCCACTTCGTTGAAAACCTGAACGTGGTCAGTGTGGGGATGAGTCAGAAACCAAACGTCAATTTTCGGCACAATCTGCCCCGTTACAGCCCTGAGGTACTGAATGAAGTAATCGGTTTCAAATTTATAACCACCGTCAATTGCAATAACCTTACCGTCCTCGGTTGTGATAATAAAGCTGTCGCCTATAGCATCTTCAACCGATTTGAGCATATGTATTGCGTTTTTGTTCATAGTGTTGGGAACGCCCTCTTTTTTAACCACGAAGCAGTACTTCACACTTCCAAAAAACGCCCTGATTTTTGCAAACAGTTTATCGAAGAAAGCGATGAATACATTTTCGCCATTTTCTTCCTCTGCAGCAGATACAGCTGTCTGCTCAGGCGCAGCCTGAACGGCAAATGCAGGTGCAGCACACGCAAACATCATAACCGTTACAAGAATAATCGAAATAAGTCTTTTCATATTAACCTCCGTTATATATTTGTTGGGTTGATTGTATAGTAAAAACGCTGCCGGATATCAGCAAAATTTTACCTCAGCAAAAACAGAAAAAGTTAATATCTGTGTTTTCCATTGCATAAGCCAATGCTCGGCATTTAAGAAGCGAACTTGATGGAAACGGCAAATGAAGTATCACCGCTGATATCGTTTATAAGCGGTGTTTCTTCTTTCTCGGACTTTTCGGGTTCAGTGTATTTGCCGTGGCTGACGTTGAGCACAAGCATCTGCATTAAATAAAGAATATATGCAATGATTTTTGGTAAATTATACCACATAGTTTTCTCCTTTTCAGCTTGTTTCGGTATATTTTTACCAATAGTCACTTTAATTTTATCATTATGGTAAAGAGAAGTAAATGACACATTTTAGTTGAAAAAGTGTCCTTATTCGCTGAATTTAATTATACCACAATCACAGCAAAAATCTACTGTTAAATCATCATAATCAGCTGTGAAACCTAATTTTTAATAAAGTATAAAGCCGGGAATACTCAGCGATTCACGGCTTTATCGGTTATAATGTTTACTTTACTCTTTATCACACCCGCAAATTCTTATTTGGTAACCGCTTTGTCTCTGTATTTTTTGGGCGACATACTATAGAATTTACGAAAAACACGGTGGAAATAGCTGATGTTTTCATAACCTATAAGTTGCGAAATTTCCGAAATTCCAAGGTTTGTACTTTCAAGAAGAAAACAAGCATGAGACATTCTCTTTTCCTGCACAAGCTCCGTATAGGTTTTACCTGTCAGCTTTTTAATCTGCTTTGACAGTGCATTGAAATCGTAAAAAAGCATCTGCGAAAGCTCTGTCAGGCT
>JAZNUP010000021.1:0-18873 GCA_045592385.1 Acutalibacteraceae bacterium | reverse complement strand
ATGCCTTTCAAAACCGTATGGAGTTAGAATGTAGCCACTCTTAAAATAAAAACGCCTTTTGATTTATAAAATCAAAAAGCGCAACTGCAATTCTGCCCCGCAAAAAATCAACGAAGCTGAAAAACGGCTGCACTTTTCTCTCCCAAAAGTGTTCAGATAAAATAATCTGAGAAACCGCTGTCCTGCGGCGAGTATTCCGACTTGTGAATTGTAAAATTCAGATACGGTAATGGCAGTTGCGCCGGATTCTCACCGAACTTCCCTCTTATCTTTTTAAAAAGAGCCGCAGGGCAGATATATTCTGTTTTGATTTATTGCCTCAGCGGACCTGGCCGCCCTTCATGGCAATAAGCTCACGGTAGCTGATAAGCTCAACGCCGTGATCCTTGAGATACTTGTGAGTGTAAGGGTCCTTCATAAGCTGATATTCCCACACTCTGTCCTGCCAACGGCCTGTGATGGACTTGAGCTCATCATTCTCAACCGAGGGGTGAATGAAGGTTTCGGTAACACCGTTTTCGGGAATATCGCTCCAGATTTTAAGAATGGTATCGCGGTAAACCTCGTAGCTTACGCGCATATCGTCATTCCAATCAGGGAAAAGAAGATAATCAGGGATTACAACGTTATACTTCTTGCCCCAGTGCTTTGAAAGCAGAGTTACTGCCGCATAGAGGAAATAGGGTGTGCCTCTGGGGCAGATTCTTTTATCGTGAGCGGTGTAAAGACGGTATGCATAGCCGTAATCGCCGCAGACTCTAAGCGCAAGCTTTGACAGACCGAGCCTGCCTGTGTAATGACCGTAAAGCGAGCCCATATGGTTATCGGTATGTGAAGGCTTCATTCCCATTGAATGGGCAAGGTCAATCTGAGCCCTGATTTCAGCCTCAAGGTCCTCGTAGGAAGCGTTCTTCTCTACCTCGTCACTCTCGTGCCACATATAGCCGTCCTTATCAACAAGGGTTTTGCCGTTGGTGAGGGGCTTCCAGCGGTATTCGCCCCATTCACTGGTCATAGTAAGGTGAATACCTATTGCATATTCGGGGTGAGCGATTGAAAACTCAACAGCCTCTTTTGCTGCGGGGCAAGGCATCATAATAGTGGAGGATTTAAGGAATCCGCCCTCAAAAAGCTCTGCTACGGCTTCGTTTGCCGCTTTGCACATTCCGTAATCGTCTGCATTTACAATAAGATATTTAGCCATTTTCTCAGTCTCTTTCCTGCTTAAAAAGCATTAATATATTTACATAATACCACAAAATCCGAAATAATCAACTGTTTTATTATTCGCCCTTTTCCTCGTTCTCTTTTCTGAGTTTTTCAACGAGGATATCGTAATTCTCCTGAGGGATTTCGGGGTTGCCCTTTGAATAGCTGGGCACAAGCATATCGCCTGCCACTGCAGGGTCGGTGCACTCGGTATCGTTTCTCCACTTCTCCCTGTCCTCCTTGCGGCGAAGGTCGGGAATCTCCTGCACGCTTGAGCCTCTGAGGATTGAACGGTAAGCAAACATGCCGGGCAGGAACATATCAAGAGCTTCGTAGATATCAATTACGTCTGCATCCTTGTTGCCGTTGATGTATTCAACAAAGTTATGCATAATATAGAAATCCGCGCCGCCGTGACCTGAGGGGTCTGAGCGGTAGGAGAATTCATCCTTGGGGTTGGAAACTACGGAATTCGGCTTATTGTCACCCTCGTTTTCATCGCAGTTTACGTAAAGAGTGCGTACACCGCCGTGGAGTTTATCATCCTCTCTTGCGCTCTCCATTCTGCCCTTTGAGCCGTAAAGGGAATACCACGTTGAATCCCTTGCAGGGCCTACACCGTGAACGGATTTTACGATAGCGCCGTTTTCAAGGGTGATGATTTCAAGACCTATAGGGCCTGCCTTTGCGCCCATACGCTTCATTCTCTCGTTGAACTTTACCTCAAAGCCTGCAACGCTTACGGGGCGAAGACCCGTAATGTGGAAGAGAGGTCCCGTGGAATGGGTGCAGTAATAGCAGCAGTGCATTGTGTTGCGCCAATGCTCGGGGTTACCGGAGGTGAGGCTGTGCCATCCTGCCTCGCAGTTGTGCATATACTCTCCCTCACCGTATTCAAACTCGCCGAGCACACCCTGTCTGTAAAGCTCACGCATCTTCTTTGCGGAGGGCACGAAGCAGTCATTCTCAGCGTAAACATAGGCAGCCTCGCTCTTTTCGATTGCTTCAACAAGCTCAACGGCTTCCTTCATCGTCTGTACGGGAAGCACCTCGCTCATAACGTGAAGACCCTTTTCAAGGCATCTGATTGCAAGGGGTGCGTGCTCGTTGGCATAGTTTGCAAGCACAACGGCATCCATATCGTGATTGATGAATTCATCAAAACTGTCATAGAAAGTAATGGAATCTGTGCCGAAGGCTTTCTTTGCTCTGTCAAGCGCGGGCTTCCAATTGTCACAAACGGCAACAAGCTCGGCATCGTCAAACTTAACGCAGTATTCCATCATAGACTGGCCTCTGCCTGCGCCTACAACGCCGACCTTGAGTCTGGGAGCAGGAGTGTAGCCCTTCCTGTAAATCGTTCTTACGTAAGCGCAGTCCTCATCTACCATATCAACCTTATCAATGCCGTATTCGGTGATAACCGCTTCCCAGCGCTCCTGCATTCCCTCGTCATACTCAACGGGACGAAGACCTGCTGAAAGGTAGCTCTTAACGGCACCCTTGCGCCACTCATCTGTGGTAAGCACTATGTAATCAACGTTCTGCGCACTCAGCTTCTTGATTGCTTTATTGTTGAGATATTTGCCCAGACCTCTGCCTCTGAAATCCTCACGGATGCCTACCATATGGATACCGCCGTGATTTCTGTGAGGATGATAGGGCGCGGTGATTGTGCCTATATGCTCGCCGTTGTAATCAAGGAAGAAAACGTCCTCCTCCAGCACCACGTCGTCATGGTCCACAATGCAATCGTCAAAGGTTTTTTCGTCTGCATCGTCGCTTACAAGTCCCTTTTTGCAGCACTCAACCCAAGCCATTTTATCGGCCTCGCACTTATATGTTGAAAAAGAATATCCTTCGGGTAATTCAAGGTCCTTTACAGGAGTACCTGCCAACCAATACATTTTAAGCTGTGCCATTTATTTTCCTCCGTTATAAAAATACTTACCTATAGAGTGTGGCATATTTCCGCGTTTTTTTCAAGGGGGTTTGATAAATAAAATAATATTGTTGAATATAAAAAAATGTTGTGCTATAATTTTTTTATGATTTTAAAGGAGGTCTCTCCAGTGAAAAAATTCATCTGCATTTTACTCTGCGTTGTACTTACCGCTATCGGCTGCGGCGGTGCGGCTTTTGCCGCTATTGATGAAAAATCAGAAATCACCGATTATCCCGTAATCATCGTGCCCGGTTACTCAGGCTCTGCCCTTGTTATGACCGATGAAAACGGCGAAGTGAGCGACGTCTGGGGTCTTTCAACGGACGATATCCTCAACCGCGTACTCAGCAGAATTGCCGAAATAGGTATAGGTCTCGGCGTATCGGCATTCGGCAATACGGATTATATAGGACGTGTTGTGGGTGAAGAGCTTATTGAGATTTTCGAGCCCATTCGCTGCAATGACGACGGTACAAGCGTCTACAACGTTACCACCAAATACACCACCGCCGAGGAAACAAACAGAGCAAATCTCTTTCAGATTCATCCCGACGGCGGCTATCAGCACGAAAACGAAATGATGACCAAAATCGCTGAATACGTAGGCGACGAAAACATCTACAACTTCACCTGCGATTTCCGCTTCGGCGCGGTTGCCTGCGCAACAAGGCTTGATGAATACATTCAGGACGTCAAGGCACATTCGGGCAAAGATAAGGTAAACATTCTTGCCGTAAGCCACGGCGGTCAGGTTTCCGCAACGTACTTAAGCCTTTTCGGTCACAAGCAGGATGTTGACAATGCGGTGCTTACCGTGCCTGCCATAGGCGGCGCAGCCCTGCTTTACGATTTGCTCTCGCTCAACGGTGAGCTTGACGAGCTCAATCTTCTCCATTACATTGAGTACGGTATGAAATGGGAAAACGATTACCACTGGCTTGTTGAGGCTCAGCAGTTAGGCTTCCTTGACGATATAATTATGAGCCTTATGCCCTACGCTTATAAAGCGGTAGGTAACTGGACCAGCCTCTGGGATTTCTCCCCTGCAGACAACTATGAGAACCTTAAAGAAATGTGGCTCGACCCCGTAAAGAACGCCAAAATCATTGAAACAAGCGATTATATGCACAACACCGTAATGCCCGGGTTCTGGACAGCGCTTGAAAAATGTGAAAACGATTACGGCACAAACCTTACCGTTATCGCCGGCCACGGCAACTCCGCAACCTCCGGCTGGCAGAAGGATTCCGACGGTATCATCCCCACTGATGCCTCAACGGGTGCTTTCTGCGCACCCTTCGGTGAGCGCTTTGCAGACGGCTACACTCAGAAAAAGCCCTGCAACGGCAATTACAAGGTTTCGCCCGATATGACAATAGATGCATCCGTTGCTTATCTGCCCGATGACACCTGGTTTGTGGACGGTCTTTTCCACGGTATGACCTACTCCGACCCGTTCTCGCGCGACCTTATGATTACGTCACTCCTTACCGACGAAATAGAAAACGTTTACTCTCTGCCCGAATACCCTCAGTTCCACGCTTCAACCAATCCTTCCCTTGCGGTATGGGCGGCATTCAATAACAGCACAGAGGGTTATCTCAGCTCAGAGGATACCGCTCTCACGGTTTCAAACCTTTCACTTGAGGGCTACAAGTTAAAAATCCTCGGCATCACCTGCGACGGCATTGACCTTGACTTCAAGCTTATCGGCAACAGCGTGGTTGAAGCAGGCGAAAGCATTGAAATAGCCTTCAGCGGCAACATTCCCGAAGCTTCAAAGCAGAGGGTAAGCCTCACTGTAAGCTACTGCGCAGTGGGCAGTCTCACTCCCATCGGTGAACGCACACTGGACTTTACGCTCCTCAACGGCGAAGATGCCGTATATGACAGCGAAAATCCCAACGTTCCCGCGGCGGCAAACAATCCCATTGACAAACTCCTTTTACCTCCCGTAAAAGCCCTGCTTGAAAAGCTCGGACTTTACAATCTTTTCTCAATGTTCTATACAATAATATATACAACCGTTAATTCTGTTATCAGAATGATGTAGAGTGACTACATTCGAACTCCATACGGTTTTGAAAGGCATTTTTCCGCCACTCTAACCAAAGCGGGCGGTCTCAGAAAAGAGACCGCCCTGTTTTATTTAATATATCAACTTGTAATTTCCGCTTTTAAGAATCTCAACAAGCTGTTTCCGGCTTGTAATCCTTTCAGCAGTTTCTATGCCTGCAACGCACATCGAATCGGGGCGATGAGCATCCGCTCCGTTTATGAGAATTAAGCCGTGAAGCTCCTTTGCCGCAGCAGCGGCTTTTTCATTATCCTCCTTGGTGTTTCCTGCGTTGTATACTTCAATTCCGTCAATAAACTCAAGGGGAAGAACGCGCGGATTTTTAATGCTTTTTCTGTCTCTGAAAGGATGCGCCTGAATGCACAACCCACCGAAATCGTGAACAACCCTGTACCAATCCTCACATTTTCCGCTGTTGAGCTCAGGGTGAGCATAAAGCATTTCGGGCTCGATTCCGTAAAACAAAACCTCAAGCCCGTCACCGACTTCTTCCTCAACTCCGAAGAAGACATCAATACCGTAAGCCCCTGCCGCCTCTTTGCAAAGCAGATAATCCTGCTCATATTCTTTTACAAAATCCTGCCACGGAATATCGCCGTCAATGCCTGTGTTGCCGTTGAAAAAATGGTTAGTTATAACGCAGCCGTCATATCCGCCGTCATAAAGACCCTTTGCAAGCTCCTGAGGTGACATCTTGCTGCAATGGCTGCAGGGATAAGTGTGAGAATGAAGCTGATATTTATATGTTTTCATTTGTTTGCCTCCTTGCTCTGTGCGTCGGGGTTTACTCTTTTTACTCTGAGTTCTTCTTCCTGCGCTTCACCGAGTCCGAGAAAAACTCTCTCAGGTGAATAAACCCTGTAATATCCGCGATTGTGAGCGATTCTTTCGCCCATTGCGCCGAGCCTTTCGAGTGCAAGTGCTCCGCCGTTTAAAAATCTTACCGCCTGCTTTTCGCTGACTGTAACCGCAGGATAATATTCAAGCGCCTTATCGAGAGGCAGAATATTTTCCTCCAGCCTGCCGTCCGCCACGGCTTGCTCAAGCGCTTCAAGAGTGAGTGCCTGCTCAGCCGTGAATGAATTTGCAAGTGTTCTGCGAAGAGAAACAAGCGTTGCACCGCAGCCGAGGGCTCTGCCTATATCATCGGCAAGGGTGCGTATATACGTGCCCGACGAACAGCCTACCCTGATTTCGTATTCATTCTTTTCTTCGTCCGCGCTTACAAGCTCAAGCTCACTTATAAAGACCGTACGCGGCGTGCGCTCAACCTCTTTACCCTCGCGTGCAAGCTCATAAAGTCGCTTGCCGTTTACGCTTACCGCTGAATACATAGGCGGAAGCTGGCTGATTTCCCCTCTGAAAGGCGCAAGAGAGGCAATAAAATCCTCTTTTTTTGCCGTAACGGGATTTTCTTCAAGCACCTTGCCCGTAATATCGAGCGTATCCGTAACCGTGCCGAGCCTTAATTTTGCGATATATGCCTTATTATGGTCCGGCAAAAGCTCAGAAAATCGGGTTGCGCCGCCAAGCAAAACGGTAAGCACCCCCGTCGCCATTGGATCAAGAGTGCCGGTGTGGCCGCACTTTTTCTGGCTTATTATTCTTTTTACTCTCATCAAAGCACCGAAAGAGGTTAATCCCTCAGGCTTGTCTATAAGCAAAAGACCTGTCATTGTAAATCTCCAAATCAAGAAAAATAAGGGCGATGTGTATCGCCCTTTTGTTTTTTAATAACTCTCAAGCTCTTTTTCCACTTCTTTTAAAAGAGCGTTGATTGCATCCTGCCTGGAAAGCTTAAGGCTGCAGCCTGCCGCTCCCCTGTGACCGCCGCCGCCAAGGCGCGCGCAGATTGCGGAAGCGTCAACGTCGCCGTGAGTTCTCACGGAAGCCTTGAAGCCGCCCTCCTCAAGCTCACGCATTGTGATGCCCACAAGCACTCCCTCAATCTGACGGGGGAGGTTTGAAAGGCGGTCCGTATCGCTGCGGCTTGCGTTGCTTTTTGCAAACATCTCAGACGTTACGGGCATTATCGCACAGCGTGAATCAAGATAAAGCTGCATCTCATCGAGCGCAAGCTTCTCAAGCGCCGCATAGGTTTTTGTTTTGGTTTCAAAGAATACCTGAACTATGCGCGAATAATCCGCTCCGTGCTCCATAAGGTCCGCCGCAATACGCAGGGTGGAGGGAGTTGTGTTTGAAAAACGGAAGCAGCCCGTATCGGTGGAAACACCCGTGCACAAAGCGTTTGCAATCGGCTTTGTGATTTCGGCATCCATATATTTAAGCAGGCGGTATATCATCTCTGCAGTGGAAGCGGAATTGCCCTCAAGCCACACGTTCTTTGCATAAAGGACGTTGGAGGCGTGATGGTCTATACACAGCTCAATCTTCGCCGCGTAGCTTTCCTGAAATTTTTTGCCCAGCAGAACTGCATCCGCAACGTCAATGCTTGCGATAAGCTCAGGCTCAAAATCCGCCTCAAGCTTTACGCCCTCAAGCAGGAACGAATAACAGTCCGCAATGGTATCGTCGCACAAAACGGCGGTTTCAATCCCCTTCTGACCGAGCGCAAGAGCAAGCGCCGCCGCACTGCCGAGAGTATCCCCGTCCGGATGGGCGTGGCAGAGGAACAGTATGCTCTTTTTGCTCAGCAGCATCTGTGCGCACTGTTCAAGATTAATCATCATTTTGATTCTCTCCGTCTTTTTCACTGTTGAGTGAGTCAAGCTGCCTGATGATGTTCATACCGTATTCAATGGAATTATCGGCAACGAACTTAAGCTCGGGAGTTTTGCGCAGGTGAAGTCGGTTGCCGACCTCCCTGCGGATATAACCCGTAGCGCAGTCAAGACCCTTGACCGCAGTTTTTGCGGTTTCAATGCCCTCAAGGGCGCTGATGTAAACCTTTGCAAAGGATGCATCCGAGCTTACGTCAACTCTTACCACGGTGAGCATTTTATCGCGTACCCTGGGATCCTTGAGTTCTCTTACAACAGCGATTATTTCTCTTTTTATGTCCTCTGAAATTCTGTCAATTCTGTAACCGGCCATAATTAATCCCTGTATTCCTCAATAATAAATGCTTCAAAGATATCGCCCTCTTTGATGTCGTTGAACTTTGTAAGTCCGATACCGCACTCAAAGTTGGTGGCAACCTCTTTTACGTCGTCCTTAAATCTTCTCAGTGAAGAAATTTCATCCTCTGCAACAACGATACCGTCACGTACAACGCGGATTTTGCTGTTTCTTCTTACCTTGCCGGAAAGAACGTAGCAGCCTGCGATGTTGCCTACGGAAGAAATCTTAACAACCTGGCGAACCTCGATTCTGCCAAGCTCAACCTCCCTGAACTTGGGAGCAAGCATACCCTTGATAGCTGCTTCGATTTCCTCGATGCAGTCGTAGATGATGCGGTAAGTGCGGATATCAACACCGTCACGCTCGGCATTTTCAGCCGCAACGGGGTCGGGTCTTACGTTAAAGCCGATAACGATTGCGTTTGATGCGTTTGCAAGCATAATATCGCTCTCATTGATAGCGCCTACGCCGCTGTGGATAACCTTAACGAGAACCTCTTCATTGGAAAGCTTGAGAAGGCTCTGCTTAACTGCTTCAACTGAGCCCTGAACGTCACCCTTGAGGATGATGTTGAGATCTTTGAGCTCGCCTGTTTTAAGTGAATCAAAGAGGTTATCGAGAGTAACCTTCTGGAACTGCTTGAACTGCTCTTCCTTCTCCTTTGCCTTTCTCTGCTCAACAAGCTCTCTTGCAAGGCGTTCATCGTTAACTGCATCGAAGGTGTCACCGGCCTGAGGAACCCCTGCAAGGCCTGTAATTTCAACGGGAACCGAGGGGCCTGCGCTCTTTACTTTTCTGCCCTTATCGTCAGTCATAACACGGACTCTGCCTACTGCGGTGCCTGCAACGATAGTGTCACCGGGGTGGAGGGTGCCGTTCTGAACAAGCAGAGTTGCGATTGCGCCTCTGCCCTTATCGAGCCTTGCTTCAATAACAATACCCTTTGCCGCTCTGTTGGGGTTAGCCTTGAGTTCGCCCATTTCGGCAACAAGAAGTACGGATTCGAGAAGCTTATCAATATTCATATGAGTAAGTGCGGAAACGGGAACGCAGATTGTATCGCCGCCCCACTCCTCGGGAACGATTGAATACTCTGTGAGCTGCTGGAGAATACGGTCAGGCATAGCGGTGGGTTTATCCATCTTGTTGATAGCAACAACAATCGGAACCTCAGCAGCCTTTGCGTGGTTGATTGCCTCTACTGTCTGGGGCATAATACCGTCGTCAGCGGCAACTACGAGGATAGCTATATCGGTAGCCTTGGCGCCTCTTGCACGCATGGATGTGAAAGCAGCGTGACCGGGAGTGTCAAGGAAAGTAATCTTCTGACCGTTGAGGTCAACACGGTAAGCACCGATGTGCTGAGTGATACCGCCTGCCTCGGTAGCGGTAACGGCTGTGTTACGCACTGCGTCAAGGATTGAGGTCTTGCCGTGGTCAACGTGACCCATAACAACTACAACGGGGTCTCTGGGAAGAAGGTCTTCAGCTTCGTCCTCGCTGTCGTCTATAATTCTGTCCTCAATAGTAACAACAACCTGCTTTTCAACCTTTGCGCCGAGTTCTTCGGCTACGATTGCGGCTGTATCGAAATCAAGCACCTCGTTTACGGTTGCCATCATACCGAGAGCAAACAGCTTTTTGATAACCTCAGCGGCTGTTCTCTTGAGCATTGCGGCAAGCTCTCCGACGGTGATTTCATCGGGAATCTTAATCTGAAGCTGGGGCTTCTTTGCTCTTTCGGCAGCGATTCTGTTGAGCCTTTCGGTCTCAGTCTCTCTGCGTGAGGAGCGCATACCGCCCTGCTTGCGGTACTGCTGTGACTTCTGCTTGAGCTTCTGTCTGTTAAGCACGTTCTCGTTCTGACGGGAGGTGCCGGGAGCAATCTGCTCATAGCGTTCGTTGTATTTTTCAAGGTCAACGTTGCTTGCCCTTGTGTCAATTGTTCTTACCTCGCCCTTTGTTCTTGCCTGAGCGGGCTTCTGCTCCTTCTTCTTCTCGGGAGCCTTGGGCTCGGGCATACGGAAGGAACCGGGACGGTCCTCCTTCTTCTTTTCGGGCTTTGCCTCAGGCTTAGCTTCGGGCTTCTTTTCGCCCTCTGCCTTCTTAGGCTGTTCAGCTTTTTGCTTATTATCCGCTTTTTTATCTGCTGCAGGCTTGGATTTTTCCTGCTTTTCAGGCTTCTTCTCCTCAACGGGCTTTTTCTCCTCAACAGGCTTTTCCTCTGCGGGAGCTTCCTGCTGCTCTGCAGACTCTTCATTGCCCTTTGATGCAGAAGACTTGAGCTCAAAATAAGCGGAAAGCTCCTGTGTTTCATACTCTCTGGTGAACTTCTCAAAAATTATATCGAGCGCGTCCTCTTCAAGAGCGGTCATGTGCTTGAACTGGTCATCAAAATGCTGGGTAAGCAAATCAACAACAAGGTTACTTTTTATATCAAAATCTTTTGCGACCTCATGTACTCTGTATTTACTTATCATTCGGTTACCTCCTTATCACTGAGCTTGCGCATTGACTGAGCAAAGCCGCTGTCATTTACCGTAAGCACTGCGGACTTGAGCCCGACAGCCTTTCCTATTTCCGTCATGTCTGAATTCAGCTCAATCAAATCAATGCAAGCCGAGTTCATTGCGATTTCTCTTTGCATCTCGCTTTTAAGCCTTTCGGAAGCATCGCTGCTCAAAAAGCACAGGCAAGCCTCCTTACGCCTTACGGATTCCACCGCCGCATCGTGCCCGCAGGAAAGCTTCCTTGCCTTGCGGCACATTCCGAGAAGCGAGAGCAGTTTCGGATTATCCTTCATTTCTGAGCTCTCCCTCCATGCGGTCAAAAACCTCATCGGGAATAGCGCAGGAAAACGCTTTTTCAAACCGCCTTGCTTTACGGGCGATTTTAAGACACTCGGCATTGCGGCAAACGTAGGCGCCCCTGCCGGGGGCTTTGCCCGTCAGATCCAACGAGATTTCTCCCTCAGGACTTCTGACTACCCTTACGAGTTCTTTTTTGGGCTTCATCTCATTGCAGCCCGTACATTTTCTGAGCGGTATTTTGCGATTTGCCGGCATATTCTACTCCTTCAGATTAATTTATGTGGATACTTGCCGAAGCGTGACCTCAGATGCCGTAATCAATGACCTCGTCAGTCTGTGTTTCGGGGTTAATGTCAATTTTCCAGCCTGTGAGCTTTGCGGCAAGGCGGGCATTCTGACCCTTGTTACCGATAGCAAGCGAAAGCTGGCTGTTGGGAACAACTACTCTGCAGACTCTTTCCTCTTCCTCTTCAACTGCAACGCTGATAACCTCAGCGGGAGCAAGCGCAGCAGCTACAAACTCTGCGGGGTCCTCACTGTAACGAACTATATCAAGCTTTTCACCGCAGAGCATATCTACGATTTTGCCTACTCTTGTGCCTCTGGGGCCTATGCAGGCGCCTACGGGGTCAACGTTTTCATCAGCGCTGTAAACGGCAATCTTGCTTCTGGAGCCTGCTTCTCTTGAAACAAACTTGATTTCAACGGTGCCGTCGTAAATCTCGGGAACCTCTGCCTCAAGCATACGTCTTACAAGGCCGGGATGAGTTCTTGAAATTGTTGCTCTGGGCATATTTCTTGTGCCGTCCTTGATATCAACAACAAATACCTTAATAAGGTCTCCCTCTGTGAAGTCATCATTGGGAAGCTGCTCTGACTTGGGAAGTCTTTCCTCAAGCTTGCCGATTTCAACGAATGCATCGCCTGTTACGGGGTCAATTCTCGAAACCTTGGCTGTAACAATTTCCTGATTTCTGCTCTGGAATTCTTCCTTGAGCTGGCCGTGCTCAGCCTCTCTGATACCCTGACGAAGAACGTGCTTGCCCTTTTCAGCGGCAATACGGCTTACTTCCTTGGTGTCAAGCTCAATCTCGATGATGTCGCCTGCAAGTGCGGAAGCCTTGTATCTTCTTGCCTGGTCAACGGTAAGGTCTGTATCAGGGTCGTCAATCTCGGTTACAACGTTCTTGCGTACATAAACTCTCATAGCGTTTTCATCGGGGTTAATGTCACAGAAAACAATATCCTTATTGTTGTAATCTCTTTTTACTGCGGTAACGATTGCTCTCTGAATTCCCTCGCAAAGCAAATCAAGGGAAAGCTTCTTCTCCTTTGCAAGAAGTCTGAGCGCTTCAAAAAACTCTTTGTTATCCATTTTCCGAACAAATCCTTTCAGATAATTTAAATATCAAAATCGTCAAGCTTTATGTAGCTTGCTTCTTTCTTTTCAAAACACAGACCCTCGCCGTTTTCAAGCCTGAGGGTAATCTGCTTGCCGTCAAAAGCCTCCAGCACTCCGCCGAAATCTCTTTTACCGTCCCTGGGGCGGATGAAACGGACCTTGATTTTTTCACCGAGCATTGCATTGAAATGCTCATCCCTTGTAAGCTCACGCTCAATTCCGGGGGACGATACCTCAAGGCAGTAGCTCTGCTCAATGGGGTCAGCCTCATCAAGCGGTACGTCAAGCGCACGGCTCATATTTTCGCAATCCTCTAAAAGGATGCCGCCTTCCTTGTCAATGAAAATTCTTAAATACCAGGAGCCGCCCTCCTTAAGAAAACGGACGTCCCAAAGCTCAAGACCGAGCTGCTTTGCGATAGGCTCTGCTATCTGCCATACTGCGGCTACTGTGTTGCCGCCCTTGCCTTTTCCTGCCACGGTAAGCCTCCTTCGGAATTTATTTTTCTTTAAGTGAAATTTGTTTTTTGCGCAAACAAAAGAGCGGGTTTTGCCCACTCTTAAGTCAACTACATCTTTCTGCACACAGTTTAACACATTATTTTAAATATATCAAGCCCTTTTATAAAAATTTTTAAACATTCAATAAAATAAAGGCGGTCCGCACCGGCAAAACCGGTACAGACCGCTTATAAAATCAATAAGTTGCGAGGTATCTGTCAATCTCCCACTGGGAAATGCGGCGGCGGTAAGCGAGCCATTCCTCTTTCTTTGCCTCAAGATACTTTGAGTAAACGTGGTTGCCGAGAACGTTTCTGATGAATTCGTTGCCTTCAAACTCGGCGGTTGCTTCCTCAAGGGTGGAGGGAAGAAGCTCAATTCCGGCTTTCTTAATCTGCTCATCACTCATATCGTAGATATTGTAATCCGTTGAGGGAGGACATTCGAGATTGTTCTTTATGCCGTCAAGGCCTGCCATAAGACAAGCTGCCATTTCAAGATAGGGGTTGCAGGAGGGGTCAGCGCTTCTCAGCTCGATTCTTGTGCCTGAGCCTCTTGCTGAGGGAATTCTTACAAGAGGGCTTCTGTTTTTGGCTGACCAGGCAATATACATAGGAGCTTCATAACCGGGAACAAGGCGCTTGTAGGAGTTTACAAGAGGATTGAGCACAGCGGTCATAGGCTTGATATTCTTCATAATGCCTGCGATGAAATTGTAAGCTGTTTTGCTGAGGTTGATTTTATCGTTTTCATCAAAGAAAACGTTTTCATCGCCCTTGAAAAGGGACATATTCGTATGCATACCTGAGCCTGCAATACCGTAAATTGGCTTGGGCATAAAGGTTGCGTGAAGGCCGTGACGCTCGGCAATGCTCTTAACAACGCACTTGAAGGTAACAACGTCGTCAGCCGCTCTGAGAGCGTGGGAATATTTGAAATCTATTTCGTGCTGTGCGGGTGCGCACTCGTGGTGGGATGCTTCAATTTCAAAGCCCATTGATTCAAGCACGTAGCAGATTTCTCTGCGGCAGCTTTCGCCTCTGTCAGCCGAGCCGAGGTCGAAATAACCGCCCTGGTCGTCAGTCTCGGTGGTAGGCTTGCCGTCAGCATCAAGCTTGAAGAGGAAGAATTCACACTCAGAGCCTACGTTGAAGGTGTAACCGAGCTTTTCAGCCTCTGCGATAGCTCTTTTAAGCACGTATCTGGGGTCGCCCTCAAAGGGGGTACGGTCGTGCGAATAAACGTCGCAGATAAGGCGGGCAATCTTACCCTGACCTTTATCCTGATGCCAGGGAAGCACGCAGAAGGTATCGTAATCAGGGTAAAGGTACATATCGGATTCCTCGATACGTACAAAGCCCTCGATTGATGAGCCGTCAAACATACACTTATTATCCAACGCTTTTTCAAGCTGGCTTCTGGTGATTGCAACATTCTTTACCGAGCCGAGAATATCGGTAAACTGCAGGCGGATAACCCTTACGTTTTCCTCATCCGCAAGCCTGAGAATATCTTCTTTTGTGTACTTTCCCATATTCATTCTCCTCACTGAATTTTATAATAAAAATCAACATTTTTTGCCATTATAAATATTTCAATGAATTGTAACATTTTCAAAATTACTTGTCAAGAACTTGCAAAAGATATACTTGTTGTGATATACTGTTATTATCTGTAAGTATGCTTTTCTCCGAAAGGACTGACCCCGTTTGATTATAGATTTCCATACCCATTGCTTTCCCGAAAAAATAGCATCCAGGGCACTCAGCGTGCTCTCAAAAGCATCGGGAATGATGTTCCCTTTCCATACGGGCACGGCGCAGTCGCTCATATCCGCCCTTAAAGACGGCGGCGCTGACAAAGGTGTGGTGCTCAGCATTGCAACCAACACTCATCAGCAGCACTCGGTAAATGATTTTGCAATCTCTTTGCTTGAATATGAAGAGCTCATTCCCTTCGGCAGCGTTCATCCTGAGAGTGAGGATGCGCTTGAAGAGCTTGAAAGACTTCACGAAGCAGGAATAAAGGGTGTCAAATTTCACCCTGAGTATCAGAATTTCTTTGTGGATGACGATAAAATGCTTCCACTGTATGAAAAGCTCGGCAAGCTCGGTATGATTACCGTTTTTCATTCGGGCTTTGACCTCGGCTATAACGCTCCTTTCCACTGCACTCCCGAACGCCTTGCAAGAGTGCTCGGTTCATTCAGCGGCGCTCCCGTTGTTGCGGCACACCTCGGCGGGGTTGCGGAGCTTCAGGATACTCTCGTTCACCTTTGCGGCAAGGACGTTTACCTTGACACCGCATTCGCATACGGAGTTATCGCTCCCCACACGGCAAAGGAAATTATTGAAGCCCACTCGGCTGACAGAATTCTTTTCGGCACGGATTTGCCGTGGTCCTCGGTAAAGCACGGACTTGCTTTCCTTGACTGTCTTGACCTGAGCGGTGAGGATTACAAAAAAATAACCGGCGGTAATGCCCGCCGGCTGCTGAATATTTAACTTTTCAGCTCATCAAGAGTCAGATCATAGGCGGGGAGGATTTCCTCAAGGTAAACCTCCGCTTCCTTTAACCCCATACTCTCTATGCTTTCCCTCGTGCTTTTTGCCGCAAGGGTAAACTCAGAGCTTCCTGCTTTCTTCTCTTCAATGCACTTTATAAGCGCGCTGAGTTTATCCGCCGCTTTTACCAGCTTCCAAAGCTCGGCATCCTCCTCCTCGGGAGTGAAAAACGGTGTGTAAAACGGCTTCATATCGTCAGGAAGCATACCCATAAGGCTTTCGCCTGCGTGCTCCTCAACGGTTTTATAAGCCTCGCGCACCTGCTCGCTGTAATACTTTACGGGAGTGGGCAGATCGCCCGTAAGGGTTTCCGCCGCATCGTGGTAAAGGCCGAGCAGAGCCGCTCTTTCGGCATTCAGACTTCCGCCGAAACGGGTGTTTCTTATAACCGCAAGCGCGTGGGCAATCACCGCCACCTCAAAGGAATGCTCACTTAAATTCTCGGTATGCTCATTGCGCATAAGCGACCAACGGTTGATATATTTCATCCTTGATATCATTGCAAAAAACTTTATCGGCACAAAATCAGCTCCTTTGCAACACATTATAACAACAACCGCTCTTTCTTTCAAGGGCTTGACATTAAATAAACGGAGGAACAAAAAATGAAAAAGGCACTCAGATTTACCGCTTTACTGCTTGCTGTGCTTATGGTGTTTTCCCTTGCCTCTTGCAAGGACGTTAAGGACAGCGGCAATTCCGAAGACGTTCCCCTCATAAACGTCTTCTGCGCTGAGGGTATCGCCCGCCTCGGAATTGAAAAAATCATTTCCGACCATCCCGATTTATACAACGTCACCGTAGCTCCCGAGGCTCAGGTGCGTCAGGCTCTCGCTGACGGTACGGCGGATATCGCAATCTGCTCCGTTGTAGGCGCGGCAAGGCTTTCGTCACAGACCTCAGGTGCAACGCGCATTGTTGCGGCAACCACCGCAAACAATCTTTACGTTGCTGCCCCCGCTCAGGAAAGCTTCCCTGATAATTTCGGTGAATACGCAGCAGGCAAAAAAATCTACACCGCAAAAGACACAGATGCCGATGCAATTATGGAATACCTTCTCCTCAGCCAGAATATTGACTGTGAGATTATAAAGGTTGACTCGGAAAAAGACGCAGATGTGTTTGAAGCAGCCAAAGCGGCAAATTCAATGTGCGTGCTCTCCGAGCCCTACGTTACCACCGTTGAAAAATCAGATTCGGGCTACGTTGTGCTTATTTCAGTAAACGAAGCGTGGAAAAAGGTGTGCAACAATAAAAACACACCCCTCGCTTCCTGCGCAGTAACAACAAAGGAGTTTGCAGAGAAAAACAGCCAGGCAATCGAATCATTCATTTCCCATTACCAGATTTCCGTAAACTTTGTAAATTACTCTGACTGCACCGCATCGGCTGCTCTCTTTTCAGACAAAGGCTTCTATCCCGATTATGACAGTGCCGTTTACTCGCTCGGTCTGCTCAAGCTTGCATTCCTCAGCGGTGAGGATATGCGTTTCGCCGTAGCCGCAACCATTGAAGCGCTCGGCGTTTCTTCCGCTTATTCCGACATTGCTCTGCCCGCCGAAAATATATTTTATTAAAATATCTTGCTTTTTCGCGGACAGTACAGTATAATTATTACACTTGCGGTTTACCGCGCATAATTCTTAGGAGGAATACATAATGAAAAAAGTTATAGCACTCGTTCTCGCTCTTTCCCTCGTAATCGGCGGCGCCGTTCTTTTCACATCCTGCTCCAAGGATAACGCTGAGGACACCACCACTACCACCGCAGCACCCGCAGAAACCACTCTTGCTGACGAATCCACCACCCTCGCTGACGAGACTACAACTCTCGCTGACGAATCCACAACTCTCGCTGATGAGACCACTACTCTCACAGCTGAAGAAAGCACTTCAGAAGAAGAATCCACCGAAGCAGCAAAGGCTCCCCAGACCAAGGAAGAAATCGTTGCAGCTTTCAACACAGCAGTTAACTCTGTTAAGACAGATGCAAAGAGCGTAAAGCGTTCATATTCAAAGATCAGCCTTAACGGCACACCTGTTCTTCCCGGCGTTGTTGACGGTATCCTCAAATTACTTGGCGGCGCAGAAAACTTCCTCAACGATCAGCTTTCAAAGAACAGCAAGGGCGAAGAAACATATACAGGCGATCAGATCAAGGCTGTATATCCCGTTGAAGGCGAAAGCTATGCAAGTAAGCTCACAGCCGCAGATGTTAAGGCTGCCAAGATTACAGAAAAAGACGGCAAGTGGGTTATCACTGTTTCTACAATCGCTGACAGTAAGTCAGACAGCATCCAGCACGGTCAGGGTCATGCTCCCAAGGCATTTAACGTTGTTCTTCCCGGCGTTGTTAACGATAATATCCCCGGTGTTGCAACAAGCATTGTAGGCCTTTCAACAATGAACTATCCCTCATCAACCTGCACTGTTACCGTTGACCCCGAAACAGGCAGAGCTCTCACCGCTGACTACGACCTTAAGTGGACAATCAACTTTGATAAGGCCGGTGTTGTTATCCCCTTCACCACAAACGACTACTTCACAATTACTTACTAATTATCAAAAATATGGTGACCGTTCACGCGGTCACCATTATTGTGTAAAAAAATTTAAAATAAAAGGTGATTTACTATGAAAAAGGAAGTTCTTGTTGAAACTTCAGCCCGCCACGTTCACGTAAGCCGCGCCGACCTTGATATCCTCTTCGGCGAAGGTTACGAACTCACTAAGAAAAAGGATCTCTCCCAGCCCGGTCAGTTTGCCTGCGAAGAAAGAGTAGCAGTTGTTGGCGCTAAGGGTCAGTTCCCCGCAGTTTCAATCCTCGGCCCCGTTCGCCCCGCAAGCCAGGTTGAGCTTTCACTTACCGATGCCCGTTCAATCGGCGTTACCGCTCCCGTTCGCGAAAGCGGCGACATCGCAGGCAGCGGCGCTTGCAAGCTTGTAGGCCCCAAGGGTGAGGTTGAGCTCGAGTGCGGCGTTATCGCTGCCAAGAGACACATCCACGCTACCCCCGCTGATGCTGAAAAGTACGGTGTTGAGGACAAGCAGATTGTTAAGGTTAAAATCGAATCCGCCGGCGGACGCTCCCTTATCTATGATGACGTTGTTGTTCGTGTAAACCCCAACTTTGCACTTGCAATGCATATTGATACTGACGAAGCAAACGCTGCTCTTCCCACCACTATGGGTGAGATCATCGACTAATCACAATTATATAGAAGGGGCTGTAAAAAAACTTGCGTTTTTTTACAGCCTTTGTTTAAAGGGATAGAAAAAAGATGC
>JAZNUP010000020.1:0-36166 GCA_045592385.1 Acutalibacteraceae bacterium | reverse complement strand
AGGTAAAACCGTAATCGGTCTTGACCCCGGCTACAGCACAGGCTGCAAAGTTGCAGTTGTTGTCCCCCCCGGCAAAGTGCTTGACACCCGCGTTATTTACGTTACACATTCAGAAGCTCAGAAAAAGCAGGCTGAACAGCTTATTAAATCTCTTATCGTAAAACACGACGTTGATGCCATTTCAATCGGCAACGGTACCGCATCCAAGGAAACAGAGATTTTCGCAGCAAATCTTCTTAAAGAAGTAAACAAAAAGGTTTCATATATGGTTGTAAGCGAAGCAGGCGCTTCCGTTTATTCCGCATCCAAGCTTGCGGCAGAGGAATTCCCGCAGTATGACGTTTCGCTCAGAAGCGCCGTTTCCATAGCCCGCAGACTTCAGGACCCTCTTGCTGAGCTTGTTAAAATCGACCCCAAGGCAATCGGCGTTGGCCAGTATCAGCACGATATGCCTCCCAAGGAGCTTGACACTGCCCTCAACGGCGTTGTTGAAGATGCCGTAAACTCCGTAGGTGTTGACCTCAATACCGCTTCCGCTCCCCTGCTGGCAAGAGTTTCGGGTATCAACTCTGGAATCGCAAAGGGTATAGTTCTTTACAGAGAAGAAAACGGAGCATTCACCGGCAGACAGCAGTTGAAGAAGGTTCCTAAACTCGGTGCCAAGGCTTTTGAGCAGTGCGCAGGCTTCCTCAGGGTTGCCGAAAGTAAGAACGTGCTTGACAATACAGGCGTTCACCCCGAAAGCTACGATGCCGCAAAGAAGCTGCTTGAGCTCTGCTCTTACACTCTTGACGACGTGAAGAATAACAAGATTGACGAGCTTGCAAAGAGAGCCGAGGAAATCGGCGAAGAAACCCTTGCAGAAAAGCTTGCGGTTGGTGTTCCCACTCTCAAGGATATAATAAAAGAGCTTTTACGCCCCGGCAGAGACCCCAGAGATGAACTCCCCCCTCCCATGCTCAGAACGGACGTTATGGAACTTAAGGACTTAAAGAGCGGTATGGAGCTTATGGGTACTGTAAGAAACGTTACCGATTTCGGTGCGTTTGTTGACATCGGCGTTCATCAGGACGGCCTTGTTCACATTTCACAGATTACCCGTAAATTCATAAAGCATCCCTCCGAAGTGCTTAAAGTAGGTCAGGTTGTTAAGGTATGGGTAATGAGCGTTGATACCGCAAGGTCAAGAATATCACTCACCATGCTCGGCAAGCCCGAAGAAAAATAAATAACCGAACCCGCTGAAGATTCAAATCCTCAGCGGGTTGTTTTTTGCTTATTTCAATTTTTCAACAAGTTCATCGGTATCAGCAAGCTTTACGCGTTTTGAAACGACGTAGGTTTTAAGTGAAGAATCGCTGTTTTTCTTACCGAATGCACCGTAGGTTGAAGTGACAACGGTATCGCCGTTAATCACAACGTTGCCGCAGTAGCCGGTATCTGCGTTTGCGCAGATTTCGGGGGCAGTCTGATTAGGCAGATATGTATGGGCAAGCTTTATTCTGTACTGACCCTCAGTGCCGTTTTTCAAATCGTCATAAGTACCTACCCAGCCAATCCAGCCTTCACTGTACCATCCTCGGCACTTTTTCTCGCTGTATTTTGCAACCTTTTCAGGGTCTCTTTCGATGGAACGGAAGGTGATGAAAAGTCTGCCGTCGTCAAGGTAATCAGCCTTGTGACGCTCGCCGTTGATTGCGGGCGGCGCATACACGGGGGCAGACCAGGTTTCACCCTCATCACGGGAAAAAGAAAGCAGAGAATTACACGTTTTGGAATTACTTCTCGCAATAAGGCAGAGCTCATCACCCTTGCCTCCTTCAGAACGCACTACTTCAACCTCACACATCTGCGCCTGCTTCTCTGTTTTTCTGTGCTTTGAAAAATAAGGAACAGGCTCGCTCCAATGAGGCTTGCCGTTTTCAAAAGTAAGAATCGTTTTATAATTTATGAACTTATCATTGTGAAAAAAAGCCATCCATTTATCAACAAACTTACCATTCTCCTTAAGCTGGGTAAGCGAAGCCATAGCAACAATCGTGATATACTTAGTACCGTTTTTCTTTCTGGGATAGCAAAGCTCAAACTCGCTCCAAGTCTTGCCCTCATCGTCAGAAAGAGAGAAGTTGAACCCTCCCGTTGTAGGCTCTGTGCCCCATTTTGGATTTCCCGACAGCATAATAAGCTTATCCTTTGTTACACCGTCAGTAAAGCAAAGGCGGTATACGGTAGGCGTTTCACGGGAATTCTTCCAAGATTCAGGCTGATTCTCATTAGCGGTGCGATAACTGTCACCCGAATCCGAACTGATATAGCTATTTATGGCACCCTTGCCGTGACCTGAAGGAAACATAGTAAGGATATCACCGTTTTTAAGCAAAACAGAATCGGGATGGCCGAGATAATTTGCAGAATCATCTACAATTGCCTGATTGTAAAGATATGCGTATTTTTCGTCTTCGCCCTCAGGTCTTACGCTGAGATCAAGCTGAGGTATCGAATAGTTGCCTGCAATATTTTTTACGTTCTTTTTCATTTATTTCGCCTTAATCCTGTAAACTTTTACGCCGTGAGCAGGAACAGATGCGCTGATTTTATCGGTAATTACCTGAGTTGTTTTGTCCCAGAGCTCATAAGCTTCGTATTCCTCTGCAGGAGGAATGCTGACAAAGGTGCGGTAAACGATATCACTCATACTGTGCTCAATAACGCAGGGTGTGCCGCTCTTATTAAAGAGACAAACAGCAATCTCATTATTTTCAAGAGGTTTAACAAGAACGTCGTTGATACCGTTCGTTTTAACTCTTCTGCACTGCATACCGAGCTTATCCTGGTCAACAGCGATAACGTCACGGTTAGTTACAATGCGGTAGGTAAGGTTATCGGTATCGGGAGTACCGTCCGCCTTTATAAACTCACGCAAATCATTGCCGAGAATAAGAGGTGCCGCCATCATACACCAGAGGGTAAAATGGGTTTTATTCTCTTCATATGAAAGTTCGCCGTTTCCGACCTCAAGCATATCAGGGTCATTCCAATGGCCGGGACCTGCATATTTATAAAGGTTTACGTTGAACTCATAAAGACCGAGAATGCTTGACCATACAGGCTTAATATCCATAGTTGTTCTCCAGAGATTGCCTGCCTGATAGCCCCATTTCCAGGGCATATTGTTACCCCATTCGCAAATAGAGTATACAATGGGTTTTTCGGGCTGACCCGTTTTCTCAGCATATTCTTTGGTTGCCCTCTTGAGCTCTTTGCCCATTTTCGTGTACTGGGTGCAGGCACTGTCAAACCTTGAAGCAATAGGATTATAGATCTTTATTTTGTTCATACCCGCCTTAAGCTTAACCTTAACCTGATGCCTGCCCTCTGCAGTAACGACCACAATGTGAGTGGGAGGAACAATTGTTGTATACTTATCCTCACCGTTCACAAGGATTTCGCAGTACTTTCTGCTATTGCTCTTCTTCATAAGGCAAAGGGTAAGGATATACTCACCGTCCTCAGGTGCGTATACATCCGTAAACTCTGCCGCGCCGCCGTTTGCGCTGAGACCGGTTATATATTTACCGCTGGGCAAGCGACCGTCCTCTTCAATATGAGCAGTACCGCTGAGAAATGCTTCGCAGGCAAGGTATTCGGTTTCGTTCTCAATTCCGCCCTTGCTTATTGTGATTTTTTCAATCTGAGGAGCTCTGAAGGGAATAGTCTGATTATGACAGAAATCGTATTTGAAATACTCAATTCCCCACTCCGCAAAGGTATCTGCATCAATCGCTTCATTATCAAGGCTTGCGGGAAGGTCCTCGCATGTGAGAGTGCCGTTTGAGCTGTAAATACCGAGCTTGAGACCGAGAGCATTCACTCTTTCCACAAGATTCTTTATACCGCTCGGGAATGTGATAAGGTCACCCTGAAGCCTGCCGTTTTCATCTCTCATAGAGGACTGCCAGCAGTCGTCTATATTAAGGTGCTTGTATCCGCAATCGGCAAGGCCGCTGTCACGCATAGCTTTACCTGTTTCATAAATCAGGTTTTCATTGATTTTGTTACGGAAAAGATTCCAGCTTGACCATCCCATAGGAGGTGTAAGAGCAACTCCGTTACCGTAATCCTCCTTGCTGATATCAACGTTAAGCTTAACGGCATTGACCGCTTTTGTTGCAACGTCAACAGGGTCAGGAATTTTTTTCTTAAGCGAATAAACGGCTGCAGCCGCACCCGCAAGTAAAGATGCTGAGAAAAGCTTTGACATTGGCTTTCTTCCTTTCTTGTTGTATTATTCAGGCTGAAGTGTGCCGAGTATATAACGGCAGCCCTGAGGATGCGCATCATAACCGACAGACTCACTTTTGATAACCTTGGTGTTAAATACCGTTACCGTTTTCTGCTGATAGAGAGGCAGCTCCACGGCAAGGAGCATTACGTAATCAAGCATATGCTCAGTAAGAGCTTCTCTTGTGCCGTAATCCGCCTCACTTCTGACGTTTTCAAGCAAAACGTCAAGCGAATTCGCCTTGATTCGGCTGTAATTGGAAGAGGACGAAGAATGGTAAGCGCTGAATTTATCGCTTGTATCACCGTCGTAAACTCTGCCACACCAAAGGTCAGCAGATGAATTCCTTAACGAATTATTATAAGCCTGCTCATCAACACAGGTAATATTCATAGTAATACCTGCCGAATTAAGAGCAGCTTTAAATCCAAGCAAAACAGCGTAAAGGGCATCCTGCTCATCTGCACAGATAACAGCATCAAGCACAAGCGGCTCGCCGTTTTCATCAGCAAGTACAGAGCCCTGCTTTGTGTAACCGTCCTTTGCAAAGAACTCTGCCGCCGCAACTGCATCATAAGGGAAATACACCGTTGAATTCTCAGGATACTCACCGAATTTAAGACTCAAAGGTCTGTTGACAGCAGTATAATATGAACCTATCTGCGCCTTTGCCTCGCCGACACAATTTGCAAGGCTCATAAGACCGCGACGCACGTTCATGCTTACCTTTTCGGTATTGAAGATGATACTGTTATAATAATTGCAATCCGAAAGCCCGTAACGAAGCTCTGCATCGGTTATATCGGAAATTATAGATTCCGTTGCCTGAGTTTCAACAACGTCAACCTTGCCGCTTATTACGCTTTTAATCTTGTCCGCACCCTTTAAATCAACGAACCTGAGGTTTGAGAAGCCCGCTTTATCGCCGTAATAGAAATCGTTCCTTGTAAGCGTTATCTCGTTCTTTTCCTCATCATACTCATCATAGGCATAAACACCGGAGCCGACCGTGTACTCATTGAGCTCAATTGCACCGGCATTACCCTTTACGTAGCCTACACCGTAAACGCTTTTGGGAATGATTACGGGGTTAATGAGAGAAATCGTATTGATGTCGATTGAATTATATATGATTGTGCAGGAATGGTTGCTGGTTTTGCTGATGCCTGAGATATATTCAACGTCAATACCGTCAGCATAGTTGGATTCAATATATTCATCAACCAGCTTTTCATACCACCACTCATAAGGGCTGTATCTTGAATAATGCTCTTTAGCTTCAATCTGAGCAATAAGGGCAAGCAGCTTTTCGTCAGAAGGATTCTTGCCAAGCTGCGCATACTCCTCGCCGTAACCGAGCGCTGAACAGTATTCATTCCACGTGCCGCCGTCAGGCGCAACGTCCTCCCCTGCAACAAAAGCTCCTTCTATAAGAGTCTGCTCAAGGTAATGGGCATAATCGTCAAGGTCAATATTCTCAAGGGAATATTTTTCATTCGCTTCGTATTCAATATCTTCAAGGGCTGATGCATAATCGGCATCATCGTAGTAATATTCAAGAATTCCTTCAATTCCGTTTGAATACCAATCACTGTAAGTGCCGTTATAGGTTGCATCGGCAAGCACACCGTAATAAAACAGAATATCATCAATCGTGGCGTAGCTGCCGTCACTAAAGCGGACGTCATCATTTATACTTACGGTATATTTCATTCTGCCATCACCGAGATACTCATATGTGATGCTGCCGCAGACATTCTCCAGCTTATTGGCGGCACCCTTACGCTGAACACTCTCAAACATCTGGTCCATAATAAGAGAATCCGATTCATCAAAGAAAAACGGATTAAAGTTGCCTTTAATAGTATCAACACCTACTTTAAGCTCACTGTTATCGGCAGAAAAGACACCAGCACACGAGCAAGTAAAAAGCAGAGCAAGCGCAAGAAGCACTGCCGTATATCTTTTAAAGAGTTGCATAAACTGCTCTCCTTTATAGAAATCAAATTATATTTAAGTAATTATAACATATTGAAAGCAGATTTACAACAATAATTAAATAACAAAAAGCGGCTTGCGCAGAAATTCTGCACAAGCCGCTTAATTTAAATCAAGCTGCCGGTTTATCAGATATTTTCAAATCCGCTGAAGCCTCTGAAGATAGTTTCATCGTAAACATTGTTCTCTCCTGCGGGATGAAGAGGAGCCCATACCTGATTGAAGAAGGGATTAACTCTTGCTTCTTCATCATATGCCCAGTGGAATTTCTTACCTTCACTGTCTGAAGGAAGCTCCTGGGGGCACCAATGGCCGCCGCGAAGAACAAGGTTGGGAGACATCATAAACTCGTGACCGTGAGCGCACTTCCACTTAACGGGAGTGTAAACGTCAACAATTTCCTCAGCAAGGCACTCGCCGCCTCTGAAAGCAGCAGCCTTTTTAAGATCTTCGATAGTAAGGGTGTTGAAATCCTTGCTCTCGTCATAACCGTGATCAAGAACAACAACCTCAGAAGAATCGGACTTCTTGGAGGGATTATGAATATCAAACTTATCCCAGGTTTCGGGAATTGCTTTCCAAGCTGCTTCGGAGCCGTAGTAAGCGGAAATTCTCTCAGGAATTCTGTTCTTAATCCACCACATAGTGCCGTAGATTTCCTGATTGCAAAGAGACTTCATAAGAGTGTTCTTAAGAATGGGAGCGAAGGGCTTTGCAAGGAAAGCAAGCTTGTAATAGGGAGCAACTGTATCAAGGAGACCCTTGAAATACTCTGCTACGGGAACGTTAGCTCTGAAGTGGCAGTATTTCTCAAGAATGTCACCGTCATAGTACCACTGACCGTGGAAGTTCTGAAGAATGAACCAGTTGGGATTGAAAAGCTTCTTGGTGGAGCCGATGCCGAGAGCACCGAGAAGGAACTCTTCAAACTCGTAGTTGGTAAGTCTGTACTGCTCACCGCTGCCGATGTTGTAGAAGCGTCTCCAGAATTCTTCGGGGATATCGTCACCGCAAACGTTAACCATAAGTCTGCCTGAATCCTCAACAGTTGCCCACTCAAGAACACCGTTGATGGGAACGTGGAACATAATGGGATCGATATTCTTAAGGATATCGCCGTAAAGGATACCGGACTGTCTGAGGGATACCCAGTACTTAAGACCGGAATCTGCGAAAATGCTTTCTGCAATTACCTTACTGATAGCATAATGGTCATAAATGCTGATTTTGATGGGGTCGCCTGTTCTGCCCCAGTGGATAGGCTCGTTTCTGTCACCAGTTTCAGCAACAGTACCGATGTAAACAACCTTGATAGCATCAGGGTTGCTCTGAGCCTTAACAGCGTCAACAATGTTTCTTGCAGCTGTGGTGTTTGTTCTGATAGTCTTGGTGGGATAGTAATCGGCTGAGGGAGAAACCATTCCGCCGACGTGGAGAACGTAATCAGCGCCTGTTACGCACTTAAGAACATCCTCGTAATTTGCCAAATCGCCCCATACAATCTTTACGCAAGGATCGTTAAGATAATCCTTGAACATCTTCTCGTTCTTTTCACTCTTGCGAAGAAGAAGAACAAGATTGTACTTATCTCTGTGCTTCATAAACTCCTTAAAGCTCTGATAGCCCATGGTGCCGGAAGCGCCGGTCAGAAACACGGTTTTCTTTGCCATTATTATTCCTCCAAAAATATGTTAGTGTAATTGCTTACCAATTATGAATAATACCATATCAAAAAACAAAAATCAACAAAAAAACATCAAATAATTCTTTTATTTAATATTCATTGCCTTTTTGAACTCAACAGTTGAGCGATAAAGACCGTCAATTTCCATTTTACGGTTGTTTCTGAACTCGGAAGCATCCCTTGCTCTGCTTGTGTAGCCCATATCAATGCCGCAAAGTGAAAGATGATACTTTGCATTTACGGGATACATCTGGCACTCTGCCATTGAAGCAAAGCCGATAAAGTCCTGAACAAGCTGAGCCTTTTCGGGGTCGGACTCAAAATTCCTGCAAAGCCAGGAATAAAGCTCGGGATGGAAATTACCCATAACACCTGAGAAGCCTGCGCAGCCCATTTTAAGTGACTCAAGGAGAGTTG
Organism: Acutalibacteraceae bacterium; assembly: GCA_045592385.1. Taxonomy (GTDB): domain Bacteria; phylum Bacillota; class Clostridia; order Oscillospirales; family Acutalibacteraceae; genus CAG-177. The sequence goes on along the minus strand of JAZNUP010000020.1, from coordinate 27,785 downwards.
CGGAGTTTGCATTGTAAATCTTAAGGCCAAGGCCGTCAACAGCATCAAGCTTTGCCTGAATCTGCTCAAGGTCGCAGCAGGTATCCTTAAGGAAACGAAGAGGGCTTATCTCAGCGCATTTCTTAAGAGTTTCGGGAGCCATAAGGCGCTTGTAAGGATAGGGGCATTCGTAAATGCCAAGAGCAATTTCGGGAATAGAGGAAACAACTTTATCATAATTCTTAAGGAAAACACTGTCATCCTCATCTGCTTTTGCGAAACGGTTTGCAATGAAAACGTAAGCATCAATGCCTTCGTTGATGAATGCGTTTGCCTCGTAAATCTGAGTATCAATATCATCAGCGGTGTGACCTGATGCCACAACGCTCATTCCCTCGGGAAGATTCTTCATAATGAATCTGAGAAGTTCAAGTCTCTCCTCAAAGGAAAGGAAGAAAATCTCACTGGACTGGCAGATAGCAAAGATACCGTCAACACCGTTATTCTTATACCAATCGAGTATGCCGAGAACGGCATTGTAATCAATCTTATTATCCTGAGTGTAGGGAGTTACCATTGTGGGGTAAACACCGTTGGGAATTGTTTTAACCATAAGTTGTTCCTCCATTAATTATATTAATATAATCCAACATCTAAAGTTTACCACCAATAATATTTTTGTCAATCGGTTAAGCTAAAAATTTTCTTCTTATTTCAGCAAGAACACTTTTTTCCCTCCTTGAAACCTGCACCTGCGACATTCCGAGTTTCTGAGCGGTTTTAACCTGAGTCAGCCCGTGATAATAACGCAGGGTTATCATCTCACGGTCACGCTCCTCCAACGAGTTTATAACTTCGCTGAGAGCTATGGAATCCGCAAGCATCTCCTGCGGTGAATCGACGGGGATATCAAATTCATTGGCTGAGCTGTCACCGTCTGCAGTAAGCGATACCGCCGGCATAACGGCATTGAGAAGCTGAGAAACGGTAACGGCATCCGTATTCATTCTTTCTGCAAGCTCGCTGACAGTAGGCTCGCGGTCAAGCAGCTGCGAGAGTTCTTCCTTTTCTCTGAGCATTTCCCGCGCTCTCTCCTTCATTGTTCTGCCGACCTTTACACTTCCGCCATCGCGAAAAATCCTGCGTATCTCGCCCAGAATTACGGGTACAGCATATGTGGAAAATGAAAATCCGAGCGATGCGTCAAAATTATTTGCCGCTTTGATTAATCCGAGGCAGCCTGCCTGGAACAAATCGTCGTATTCCACTCCGCGCCCTCTGAATCTGTTGGCACACGAATGAACAAGACCGAGATTGTTTTCAACGAGCTCATTTCTTTCCTTGACGGCATCAGTCATCGCAGTATTCACGACCTCTTATATATTTTTCCATAGTTACGGTTGTTCCCTTCCCTGCAACGGAGCGGACTTTAATCTTATCCGTAAAGCTCTGCATCACTGAAAAGCCGAGACCCGAACGCTCACCGCCGAGAGTGGTAAACAGCGGTTCCATTGCCTGCTTAACGTTGATTATGCCGCATCCCGTATCACGTATTCTTATGCGTATCAGCCCGTTTTCATAAATACCCGCCCATATGTAAATTTCGCCTACCGATTCGGGGTAAGCGTGAACAATGCAGTTTGTTACCGCCTCACTCACCGCCGTTCTTATATCCGCAAGTTCTTCAACGGTGGGGTCAAGCTGAACGGCAAATGCCGCAACAGTTGCCCTTGCAAAGCTTTCATTTATTGATTTGCTCTGGGTTTTAAGCTTCATTTCATTAATCGGCTTCATCTGTTTACCTCCTGCGCTGATTTTAAACTCACGAGCTTTTCAAGCCCTGCAAGCTTCATAATCTGCAAATATTTTTTAGTAAGATTAGTCACTTCAACCTGCGCCCCCTTGCTGTGGGCAAGCCTGTACCTGCCCATAACAAAGCCTATACCCGAGCTGTCCATAAAGGTAATCTGACCAAAATCAAGGCGTATAAGGCGTGCCGTTGATTCTATAATCGCCTTGTCGGTCTGCGCACGCATTGAGGCGGCACTGTGGTGGTCAAGCTCACCGCTGAGAAAAACGGTAAGCCTGACGGGTGAAGATGATATTTTTACATCCATTTTTCATTCTCCTTGCAAAAAAATAAATCCCTTACCCGTTTAGGATAAGGGATTCACTATAAAAAATTTGTTGAAACAGGGAAGACTTTAAAAATTCATTATTTTATCGCGCACTTCGCCTGCAAAATAAAATGAGCCGCAAACTATAAGCACGTCGTTTTCCTCCGTAATACTCCTTGCAAAAGCAAGAGCGTGATCTACATCGCCAACGCTGTAGCAGTTTTTAAAATACGGTTTTGCGGCATCACAAAGACTCTCCGCCGAGAGTGAGCGCATAACGTTAGTTTTTGATGCAATGAAGGTATCAAACAGACCTTTGCACACCTCAAGATATGCAGGATAATCCTTATCCGCCATCATTGAGCATACAGCAACCACACGCTTGCCTGCAAAGTTCTTTCTTATATACTGAGCAAGAGCCCTCGCGCAGTCTTCATTATGACCGCCGTCAAGAATTATAAAAGGCTTGCTTCTGAGCACCTCAAGCCTTGCAGGCATCGAGGAAGCTTCAATTCCTTTTGCAATATGCTCTGCAGTAACCCTGAAGCCTGACTTATCAAGCGCACAGACAGCTTCAATGGCGGTAACTGCATTTTTGACCATATGCTCTCCCGTAAGAGGTACGCTGACAGTATTGCCTTTGTAACTGATTACGGAGCCGAACGCGTTGGAAGAGACAACCTTCATCTGAGCCAAATCAGGAATAACAAGCTTGTTTTTAAGCTCATCACACGTTGATTTAATAACCTGCGACGCTTCCGGAACCTGCTCAGGGTAGGAAACGCAGATACCACCGTATTTGATAATACCGCATTTTTCAGCCGCGATTTTCTCAACTGTATTACCAAGCACACTCATATGGTCCATAGAAATGCTTGTGATTACACTTACGAGCGGAGAAAGGATTACGTTGGTTGAATCGTATCTGCCGCCGAGGCCTACCTCGAGCACCGCAACATCGCAATTATGCGATGCAAAATAAACGAATGCGACGGCAGTAATAACCTCAAACTCTGTGGGCTGAATTCCCGATTTTCCAAGGATATCAACGGCATTCTTTACTTTGGTAACCGTCTGAGCAAGCTCATAAGGGTCTATCATCCTGCCGTTGAGCTGAATTCTTTCACGGAAATCAATAACGTACGGAGAGGTAAAAAGCCCCACGTTATAGCCTGCTTTGCGCAGGATATTTGAAATCATGGTTGAGGTGGAGCCTTTACCGTTTGTACCTGCAACATGAACAAATTTTACCGAGTTCTGCGGATTACCCAGAAGCTCGCACAAAGCGGTTATTCTCTCAAGCCCGGGCTTTACACCGAACTTTTCGAGAGAATGGATATATTCTATTGCCTGAGTACAATTCATTCAATCATCTCTTATCAGCCGAGCTTTGCAATACTTTCGTTAAGCATTGCAATCTTCTCGGAAAGTTTCGCAGCCTGCTCACGCTGAGCGGCAACTACGTTGGCAGGTGCCTTGGCAACAAAGTTTTCGTTGGAAAGCTTGGAGTTTACAAAATCCAGATCCTTCTGAGTTGCTGCAAGCTCCTTATTAAGCCTTGCCTTTTCTGCTTCAAAATCAACAAGGTCACCCATAGGGATGTAAATCTTTGCGTCTGCGGTAACGATGCATACTGCACTGTCGTCCTCAAACTCGTCAACAACCTCTACCTCGGATGCACTTGCAAGCCTCTGCATAAATACGCCGCCCTGTTCAAAGGTTGCCTTGTGAGCGGTCATAATATACACTTTTGCTTTCTTTGAGGGAGGAACATTCATTTCAGCTCTGCGGTTTCTGATTGCACGAACAGCAGTCATAATACGCTCCATCTCTGCTTCTTCGGCAGTAAATGAAAGAGCTTCGTTATATTCGGGCCATACGGAAATCATAATTGATTCACCGATATGAGGAATGGTCTGCCAGATTTCTTCGGTAATGAAAGGCATAAAGGGATGCAGAAGCTTGAGAATCTTATCCATAGTCCATACAAGAACCTGCTTTGCACTCTGTGCCTCATCGCCGCCCTTCTGAAGGCGGATCTTTGCAAGCTCAATATACCAATCGCAGAAAATATCCCAGATAAAATCGTAAAGCTTTGCAATAGCAATACCGAGTTCAAACTTTTCAAGGTTTTCTGTAACGTCCTTTGCAAGCTTGTTTGCAAGGCTGATAACCCACTTATCCTCAAGAGCAAGCTCAGCGGGAAGCTCACAGGGAATCTCTTCTTCGCCGATATTCATAAGGATAAATCTTGATGCATTCCAGAGCTTGTTTGCAAAGTTTCTGCTTGCGCTTACCTTTTCGTCAGAGAAGCGCATATCGTTACCGGGGCTGTTGCCGGTTGCAAGAGTAAGCCTGAGAGCATCTGCACCGTACTGGTCGATAATCTCAAGAGGATCAATGCCGTTACCGAGAGACTTGGACATCTTTCTGCCCTGAGCATCTCTTACAAGACCGTGAATGAGAACGGTATCAAACGGAACCTTGCCTGTATATTCGAGAGCGGAGAAAATCATACGGCTTACCCAGAAACCGATGATATCATAGCCCGTAACAAGAGTGCTTGTAGGATAGTAATGCTTGAGATCTGCTGTTTCCTCAGGCCAGCCGAGTGTTGAGAACGGCCAGAGAGCTGAGGAGAACCAGGTATCAAGAGTATCGCCGTCCTGCTCAACGTTTTTGCTTGAGCAATGGGGGCAGCAATCTATATCAGTCTTTGAAACCATAGTGGCACCGCAATCGTCACAGTACCATGCGGGGATACGGTGACCCCACCAGAGCTGACGGGAAATACACCAGTCACGTGTACCTCTCATCCAGTTCATATAGTTCTTTGTAAAGCGTTCGGGAACAAAAACGGTTTCGCCCTTTTCAACTGCTTCAATAGCAGGCTTTGCAAGAGGCTCCATACGTACGAACCACTGCTTTGAAACCATAGGCTCAATGCTTGTGTGGCAACGGTAGCAGGTGCCTACCTCGTGCTTGATAGGCTCAATATACTTGATGTATCCGCCTGCTTCAAGGTCTGCAAGGATTGCCTTGCGAGCTTCAACAGTGGTCATTCCTGCGTACTTGCCGCAATCAAGAACCTCGGGCTCATCAGCAGCAGCCTTACCGCTTGCAACAAGCTCATCATAAACAGCCTTATCTGCAGCGCCTGTAAGGTGACCGTCATAGGTAAAGGTTCTTACCATGGGAAGATTGTGACGTCTGCCAACCTCAAAGTCGTTGGGGTCGTGGGCAGGAGTAATTTTAACAACGCCTGTTCCCTTGGTCATATCTGCGTGCTCATCACAAACAATGGGAATTTCCTTATTGAGAAGAGGAAGAATTACGTGGCATCCGTGAAGATGTGCGTAACGCTCGTCCTCTGCATTGATTGCAACGGCCGTATCGCCAAGCATTGTTTCAGGACGGGTGGTTGCAAGCTCAAGCTGCTCACCTGTCTCCTTAACGGTATAAAGCAGATGCCAGAAGTTACTGTCCTGCTCGCTGTAATCAACCTCAGCATCGGAAATTGATGTATTACAGAAAGGACACCAGTTAACCATTCTGTTGCCTCTGTAAATAAGGTCTTTTTCATAAAGTCTTACGAATACGTCACGAACAGCCTTGCTACAGCCTTCGTCAAGGGTGAAACGCTCTCTCTCCCAGTCGCAGGAGGAGCCCATTTTCTTAAGCTGTTCAATAATGCGTCCGCCGTATTTTTCTTTCCATTCCCATGCACGCTTAAGGAATCCTTCTCTGCCGAGATCTTCCTTGGTAACACCGTCAGCCTTCATTGCTTCAATAATCTTGGCCTCAGTTGCGATAGATGCGTGGTCAGTGCCGGGAAGCCAGAGAGCATCATAGCCCTGCATTCTTCTCCAACGGATGAGAATATCCTGCAAAGTATTATCAAGAGCGTGGCCCATATGGAGCTGACCTGTGATATTGGGAGGCGGAATAACTATTGTGTAAGGTTCTTTCTCAGCTTCACACTTTGCGTGGAAATAATTACCCCTGAGCCAGAAATCGTATATTCTGTCTTCAACGTCTTTGGGGTCGTACTGTTTTGCAAGTTCTTTTGCCATAAAATCCTTCCTTTCGGACTGTGTAAGGCGATAAAAAAACCGCCTCACAGATTATAGTAATCAATGAGACGAGTATAACTACCCGCGGTACCACTCATATTGCGCAAAAGCACCACTCAGCGAGCCTTTTAAGCTCAGGCATTAACGCAGCCTCACGGAAAAGTTCTACTGACTTTAAAAAAGCTTTCTTCTTTTCAGCTACGGAGCGACAGCTGTAAATACCCGTTAATGGCTCACATCCACCGCCATCTTTCTGAAACGGACTCTTTACGCCCTCTCCGTCAACGCTTTTTCTATATTTCAATTAAATATATCACATTTATCTTTCCGTGTCAACAACGGATTTAAAGTAAAATTCCGCTCCCGTTAATATTTACATTCCCTTTTTCATACTTTGTATTATCGGATTTAATTTAACAGCTGAAAGGCGGAAATACTGCTATGAAAAAAACAGGTAAATTAATAACCGACACCGTCATTCTGACTGCGGTAGGAATAATAATGCAGACCGTTTCGGTAAGCTTCAATCTTTACCTTACAAAGAAAATCGGCACCGCGGGAATGGGACTTTTTCAGCTGGTTATGTCAGTCTATTCGCTGAGCGTCACATTCTCAACCGCAGGAGCAAGACTTGCATCCACACGCATTGCCGCCGAAATTTCCGCAAAAAGGAATTCAAGTGAAAAAGCCATTAGGCAATGCCTGCTTTATTCGCTTACGGTTTCGTGCGCAATCGGTGCGGCAATGCTGATTTTCTCACCGTTTATTGCAAAGAGCTGGATTGATAATCCCGATGCATCATCCTGCCTTAAAATCCTTGCGCTCAGCCTGCCGTTTGTGGCAATGAGCGGCACTCTTTCAGGTTATTTTACCGCAACGGGATTCGTGCCGCATTACTCGGGTGTAAGACTTTTCGAGCAGCTTTTCAAGATTGTTACGGTAGTAATTGCGCTTGGATTTTTACTCCCCTACGGCAGTGTATATGCATGCGAAGCGGTGGTGATAGGTATGACCGCATCAGAAGCGGCATCCTTTGCGCTTGCCCGTCTGCTATATGGCTTTGCAAAAAGAAAAGAAAAAGCCTTGCCCTGCGAAAAACCGAAGCTTTTTTCTCTGCTCAGAATTGCTCTGCCCGATTTTCTCGGCAGCAGCACAAGAAGCATACTGCTTACAATTGAACACCTTATGATACCGAAAGGATTTGAAAAATCCGGAAGCTCTCAGCAGGAGGCTCTCTCCGCCTACGGAATAATCCACGCTATGGTGCTTCCCGTTTTACTTTATCCGAGCTCTCTGCTCTCCTCTGTTGCTACGCTTATAATTCCCGAAATGGCTAAGAAAAACGCACTCGGCGATAAAAAGAGCATTGATTCATCGGCAAATCTTCTTTTGCAGCTGACCCTCGTTTTTGCAATCGGATGCGCCGCGGTGATGTATTTTTTTGCAAACGGACTTTCTGTTATAATCGGCAATACCGAAAGTGAGCATTACCTTAAAGTGCTTGCTTTTCTTGTACCCGTAATGTACTGCGATATGACGGTTGACGGAATCCTCAGAGGGCTTGACCAGCAATTCCATTCTATGGTTTACAACATAATAGATTCTGCTCTGTGTGTTGCGCTTGTGTATTTTTTACTGCCCGTTTATTCAATAAAAGGATACGTTTTTATCCTCTACATAAGCGAGCTTATCAATTTTTACCTGAGTACTTCAAGGCTGCTCAAGGTGTGCCAAATCCGCTTCAGCTTTAAAAACACACTGTTAAAGCCGCTGATATGCGCCACGGTAAGCTGTGCGTTGTTTATCCCCTCTTTTCCTCATCTTGCCGGCAATAAAATTATCACCGCCATCGCAATAACTGCAGCAGCGGTGATATATATAACTTTACTTTGTATTACACGGAGCCTGAACGTTTCAGAGCTTAGATCTCTTATAAAATCATCTCTCTGAATTCTTCTTCGCTGATTATTGCCACACCGAGAGACTGAGCTTTTACAAGCTTACTGCCCGCCTCTTCACCTGCAAGCACGTAATCTGTCTTTTTAGAAACGGAAGAAGCTGTTTTGCCGCCGAAGCTTTCAATGATTTCACTCGCCTGCGCTCTTGTATAGGTGGGCAGAGTTCCCGTAAGCACAAAGGTTTTGCCCTCAAATCTTTTATCAACGATAACCTTGTCCGTTTTCATATTGACGCCAAGTGTGCGAAGCTCATCAATCTCCATTCTTGACTGCTCAAGTGAGAAATAGTCAACCACGCTCTGTGCCATTATTTCACCAAAACCGTCAATGCTTTTTACCGATTCAAAATCCGCATTGACAAGCGCATCCATATTGATAAACTTATCGGCAAGCAGCTTGCCTGCCTTCTGACCTACGTGGCGGATACCCAAAGCAAAAATCAATCTTGAAAAATCGTTTTCCTTTGATTTCTCTACCGCCGCAAGGATGTTGGAGGCAGATTTCTCCTTGAAGCCCTCCATACTCATAATCTGCTCAGCGGTAAGCTTATAAATATCGGAGGGCTTTGTGATGAAGCCTTCATTTACAAGCTTTTCAAGCACAGCATCACCCAGACCTTCAATATCCATTGCATCCCTTGAACAGAAATGAATAAGAATGCGCAGAAGCTGTGACGGACACTCAGGGTTGACGCATCTTACCGCCGCTTCGTCAGCCTCCCTTACAACCCTTGCACCGCAAGACGGACAAGCCTGCGGCAAGATATATGGCTCACTGTTTTCAGCATGGGCTTCAACGCGTATAACCTCAGGTATTATATCGCCTGCTTTACGGATTGTAACCGTATCACCTATGCGGATTCCCTTCTGATTTATAAAATCCTGATTGTGGAGAGTTGCGCGACTGACTGTTGACCCCGCAATAAATACGGGTTCGAGAACTGCCGTGGGAGTCAGCACTCCCGTTCTGCCTACGTTTACTTCAACATCCCTGAGAACAGTCTGCTTTTCCTCGGGAGGATATTTATATGCAAGCGCCCATTTGGGGAATTTCGAGGTGCTTCCGAGAGCTTCACGGCGGCTGAAGGAATTGACCTTTATAACCGCACCGTCAATGTCAAACGAAAGCCCCGAACGCTCGGAGCCTATACGTTCAAGCTCACCTATAACGCCGTCAATATCCGAAAAAGTATTGTAAAACGGAACAGTCTTAAAGCCGAGAGAAGCCAGGAAATCAATTGATGCGGCGTGCTCAGTTATTCCCGTTTCACTGCTTCGCTGGATATTGAAAACAAAAATATCAAGCTCTCTTTCAGCGGTTATTGCAGGATTCTTCTGACGCAAAGAGCCCGCAGCGGCATTTCTGGGATTTTTGAAGGGCTTTTCGCCGTTGAGCTCCTGCTTTTCAACAAGCTTTGCAAACACGGCTTTAGGCATATAAACCTCGCCCCTGACTTCAAGCATCTCAAGCTGAGTATCAATCCTGAGAGGTACGGAGCGGATTGTTCTGATATTGGCGGTAACATCCTCGCCTACGTTTCCGTCACCTCTTGTGGACGCCCTTACAAGCAGACCGTTTTCATATTCAAGCGCAACGGAAAGCCCGTCAATCTTGGGTTCAACAACGTATACCGTATCGGCAAACATCTCACTCACACGGGCATCAAACGTTCGCACTTCATCATAACTGAACGCATCCTGCAAGCTCTCAAGAGGTACTGCGTGAACGACGGGCTCAAAAAGACCGTCTGCACTGCCGCCTACACGCTGAGTAGGAGAATCCGCAGTTATAAGCTGAGGGTACTCCTTTTCAATTGCAACAAGCTCCCTCTGAAGCATATCGTATTCATAATCGTCTATTTCGGGATTGTCTTCAACATAATATTTACGGCTGTGATAATTGAGAATCTCCCTGAGTTCAGCCGCTCTTTTTTCTGCACTTAAAAAATCCAAAGCTTTACTCCCCCGTTATTTTATCTGAATATATTATAACATTTTTATTCAATAAATCAACAGCTTTTCTACATAGACACAAGATCAGGCGCACGTCCTACGATAACCGTCTGAGCAACGCACACGGCGGTTTTAACCTGCCTTTTAACCATATTGCCGTCAAGAATAATGGTAACGTCAGCAGCTATATTGAGCATAACTCTGTGCTCCGTCTGATTTACACCCGCTTCAAAGAAAACGTTTTCAAACTCGGCATTGACCGCTCCCGCAATTGAAAGTCCTATTTCCGCAACGGGTCCGCAGCCTGCAAAAACCGCCATACCCGTTGCCGCTCCGAGCGGCACCTTTACCACTGCAGAGTCAAGATGAATAGCCTTATTCGCCGCCTGCACTATATTTGTTTTAAGTAAATTCATTTTGATGATATCCGAAGTAAGAGAGGTGATAATTCCGTCATCGTTATATTTTATCTCTATTATATCCGAATAGCGTATATTTTTACTTGTTATTTCATTTTCAATAGCGTTATTCATAACGTCAACCGCTATGCTCTGCGCCTCAATCTGTGCTAAATCGTAAACCGCAGGTCTCAGCTTTGCATCAATCACAAGCAAAAAAATAAGGCTTGAAATAAAAATACTCAGCAGTAAAAAAATCATCCGCTTCTGAGCTGGGAACAAATATATCCGTCTGCGGTTTCGCATTGCAACACCCCCATAAAACAGTATATGCTTAAAAACCAAAATAAGCGATTGAATATATGACTCAAAGCTGATATAATAATGTTATTAACATTGTAAGGAGTGTTTTTATGAGCAAAATAACCCCCAGAACCTACGTACCATTCAATGAATGGAAAGAAAAATCAAAGCAAACAGAATACACCGAAAAGACACCCCTGCTTGCCCCTGACGGCACTCTACTCGCCAAGGGCTGGGCAAGAAGAAACGTATTTGACTATAACCGCAACCATTCCGCTCCGAAATACAGAAAAAAGGAATGGGATTTTTACCAGATTTCAAACGGTAGATATATGGTACAAATCAGCTTTGCCAACATCTCCTTTGGCGGATACGTTGCCGCCGCGCTCATTGACCTTAAAAACGGCAAAAGCATAGCTAACGCTACCTCGCTTTTTGTTGGCGGTGAGAGCAAATATATCCTGCCGCCTAAGGGTGATGTACCCAATTTCTTTGAGGCAAAAGTAGGCTCTGCCAACGTAGTTTTTGATACAAAGGAAAACGAAAGAACTCTCTATTTCAAAAGACCGTACAGAGGCAAAACCGTTATTTGCAATTTTAAAATGGACATAATGCCAGGGCTTGAAAACATAACCACCGTTTTGCCTTTCAAGGATATGCCCACAAGGTATTTTATGACAACAAAACAGAACTGTATGCCCTGTGAGGGAACGTTCGTTGTTGGCGACAAGGTGTACGAATTCTCCAAAGAAGATTCCTTCTGTGCTCTTGACTGGGGCAGAGTAAACACTCCCCACGAAATGGTATGGTACTGGGGCAACGGCTCTACATATCTCACCGACGTAAACGGAGAAAAGCATATTTTCGGCTTTGAAATTACCTGGGCAATAGGTGACGAAAGCAACGCTACGGAAACCTGCCTTTTCTACGACGGCAAGGCTCATAAGATCGGAGCGGTTGACGTTGAAGTTTTCCCGAAACCCGATAAATATATGAAGGATTGGAAGTTTATTTCAGAGGACGGCAGATTTAATCTTACAATGAAGCCGTTTTACGATAATCACTCCGACATCAACGTTGTAAACCTTGCCAGAATGCACACCCATCAGGTGCACGGACTGTGGAGCGGCGACGTTACGCTTGATGACGGCACAAAGCTTGAAATAAAGGATATGTACGCTTTCTGCGAATACGTTGAAAACAAATGGTAAACAAAATGCGACCCGATTGCTGTTAACAGCAGTCGGGTCGTTCACTGTATTATATCACTTTTATTTCATCATAAGCAATCTTTATTATCTTGGTACTGTTAAGCGGTATACCTGTGTTATTGCTGTGATAATAAGCCATAAGGAATCCGCCCTCACATTCAATAATCGCAGGGTAACAGTAACCGTTACTCAAATCGTCTTCAACATAATAAAGATTCTCTTTTTTGAAGCTTACACCTGCGTCGTTGCTTACAGCCATTACATAAGGTGTTCTGCCCCAAGGCTCAGTTTCAGCCCTCGTTGTGTACTCGGTTACGGGATTAAAAACAGCAACAGTCAGTTCTCCGCAGTCTTTCACAAGCATTGGTGAACAAGAAGAAGTAAAAAAGAAATTCGGCTGAGGAGCACTCCAGGTTTCTCCGTTATCGGATGAAAAACTCTCAAACTGAAAGCCAAGGCCTGTTCTTATATAACACCACAGTCTGCCGTCGGGCAATTCGTAAATGCCGGGCTCCTCCATACCGTCAACGTCATTATCAAACAGCGGAACAATTTCGGTTTCGGTTTTTCTCCACGAAGCACCGTCATCATCAGAGATGAAGAAACACACAGTGCCGGGCTTAAAGCCCTCGCCCTTGAGCACAGTATGCCTTGCCGCGGCAAAAATAAGCCTTGAATTTTTAAGCTTTACTACTCTGTCATTGTTAATAACGTAATAATCCTGCTCAGCAAGGCAGCCAAGACAGTTGACGGGCTCACCCCAGCTTTTCCCCTCATCCGTTGAGCGGGAAAGCACAATCTGATCAGTTGAGTCAGCGTTTTTGATAATGTAAAAAGCGCCGATATCGCCGTTGTTCATACGAAGAAAAGAAAAACTCATTATATTCTTTGCTCCCTCGGGCTTCGTGAAAATCACTCGCTTTTCGCCCCAGGTTTCGCCCTCATCACGGGAGATAAGAGCACTTATCCGAGCATTCTCATCATCTTCCCAATCGTCCGCCATAAATTCGGTATAAGCGAACATAATCGAGCCGTCTTTGAGCCTTATAAAAGAGCCTTCACCGTTTCTGGGATTGCCCTTGCTTGTACCTATAAAAAGCACCTGCCTGCCTATCTTTTCCATATATTCTCCTTAAGCTTGCGCTCAACTTCACGCACGGCACGCGAATCCGCTTCAGCTATACTGCCGAACGGGAACTCAATCCCCATTTCATTATACTTTGTTTCGCATATTTTACGAAACGGCAGAAGCTCAACAGAATCAACGCATTTATGCTCTTTTATAATAACCGAAAGAGCCTCAAAATTCTTCTCGTAATCGTTAATTCCCGGCACTATAACCTGCCGCACGGTTGCGGGAATTTTTTTCTCATTGAGATAATCAAGGAATTCAACAGCCTGCGAAAGCTCCATACCGACGTGACGGCGGTAAAGGTCGCTGCGAGTGTATTTGATATCAAGAAGCACACGGTCACAAAACTCTAACGCATTTTTCACCTTTGAATCAAGAAAACACCCCGACGTATCAAGGCAGGTGTTTATTCCTCTTTCCTTACAAAGAGCAAACACTGCTTCCACAAACTCCGGCTGGCACAAGGGCTCACCGCCCGAAAGGGTGATTCCTCCCCTTTTGCCGAAATAGGATTTGAATGCTTCCGCTTTGCTCACAAGCTCGCCCGCCGTATAAACATCGGCATTTTCAGCGCTCCAGGTATCAGGATTATGACAGCAGGAGCATCTGAGCGGACAGCCTGCAAGGAAGGCAACAAACCGTACCCCCGGCCCGTCAACCGTGCCGAGGGACTGTATAGAATGAATTTTTCCTTTTATATTCTGCATATCGCAAATCAAAGGGCGCAATGGAAGGTGCGGTTGATAACCTCACGCTGCTGCTCACGGGAAAGCTTATGGAAATGAACGGCATAACCCGAAACGCGGATTGTAAGGTTTGGATAATCCTCAGGCTTTTCGTAAGCTTTAAGAAGAGTTTCACGGTTCATAACGTTTACGTTTATATGGTGAGCTCCCTTTGCGAAATAACCGTCAAGAATTGAAACAAGGTTGTCAATCCTCTCTTCCTCATCTCTGCCGAGAGCATCTGGGGTAACCGAGAAGGTATTTGAAATACCGTCGCGGCAATCGTTATAGCTGATTTTTGCAACGGAGTTGAGCGATGCGAGAGCACCGTTTTCCTCACGGTTATGCATGGGGTTTGCACCGGGAGCAAAAGGTGCGCTGGCGCTTCTGCCGTCAGGCGTTGCGCCTGTATTCTTGCCGTACATAACGTTGGATGTAATGGTAAGCACGGAAAGAGTGTGGATTGCTTTACGGTAAGTGGGAGTTTTACGAAGCTCGGTAATCATAATATGAGTAAGCTCTTTTGCAATAAGGTCTACTCTGTCATCATCATTGCCGTACTTGGGGAAATCACCCTCACGTTTGAAATCAACGATATATCCGTTTTCATCCGTCACAGGAATAACCTTTGCATATCTGATAGCACTCAGGGAGTCTGCAGCAACGGAAAGACCCGCTACGCCAAATGCCATAAATCTTTCAACAGCGGTATCGTGAAGCGCCATCTGAGTTTTTTCATAGGCATATTTATCGTGCATATAGTGAATAACGTTCATTGTATTTACATACAGATGAGCAAGCCACTCAATATACGTTTTATATCTTGCCATAACCTCTTCATAATCAAGGCTCTCACCGTTCATAACCGGCATCTGAGGGCCGATTTTCATACCGCTTGTGGTATCGTATCCGCCGTTAATGGCAATAAGAAGAAGCTTTGCAAGGTTGCAGCGTGCGCCGAAGAACTGCATCTGCTTACCCACCTTCATTGCAGAAACACAGCAAGCGATTGCATAATCGTCACCGTAGATAGGACGCATAAGATCGTCGCTTTCGTACTGAATGGAGTCAGTATCGGCAGAAACCTTTGCGCAGAATCTCTTGAAAGGCTCGGGAAGATCCTTTGACCAGAGCACGGTAAGGTTGGGCTCGGGAGCCGAGCCGAGGTTGTAAAGAGTGTGAAGCATTCTGAAGGTGGACTTTGTAACAAGAGAGCGTCCGTCCTCACCTACGCCTCCGAGAGCCTCGGTAATCCACATCGGGTCACCGCCGAAAAGCTCGTTATACTCAGGGGTGCGAAGATGCCTTGCCATACGAAGCTTCATAACAAAATCGTCAATAAGCTCCTGCGCACCCTCTTCGGTAAGCACACCGTTTTTAATATCGCGCTGAATGTAAATATCAAAGAAAGTACTTACTCTGCCAAGGGACATTGCGGCACCGTTCTGCTCTTTGATAGCACCGAGGTATGCAAAGTAGGTCCACTGAATTGCTTCCCTTGCGTTTGAAGCGGGTCCGCTTATATCAAAACCGTACATCGCGGCCATTTCTTTAAGATAGCCGAGGAAAGCAATCTGCTGATAAAGTTCCTCATCAAGGCGAATCTGCTCAGTATTGAAGAAAGGCTCGCCAAGGCACTTTTTATCTTTTTTCTTTTCTTCAATAAGACGGTCAACACCGTATACTGCAACACGGCGGTAATCGCCTATAATGCGTCCTCTGCCGTAAGCATCGGGCAGACCGGTTATAACGTGGCACTTGCGTGCGGCACGCATTTCATCAGTATATGCGCGGAAAACACCGTCGTTATGAGTTGTTCTGTAACGGAACTCTTCTTCAACCTTGCGGCTGAGCTTATATCCGTAAGCCTCGCAGGCATTACGCACCATACGGATACCGCCAAAGGGGTTTGCTCCGCGCTTTAAGGGGCGGTTAGTCTGCAATCCTACTATAATCTCATTATCTTTATCAAGATATCCGGGCGCATAGCTTGTCAGTGATGAAACCGTATCAACGTCAATATCAAGCACTCCGCCGAACTGATGCTCAAGCTTCAGCAAAGAGTTAAGCCTTTCCATAAGCGCCTTTGTACGGGGTGTTGCGCCTGCAAGGAATGATTCATCACCCGTATATTCCTCATAATTCTTCTGAATAAAATCTCTTACGTTAATTTCGTCCTGCCAAACTCCGGGGACGAAGCCGTTCCAATTCTGATGTGTCATTTTATTACCTCCTTAAAATCGAAATGCAATAAAAAAAGGGCAAACCCAGCTTAAACATAAACTGAATCGCCCAGACGGTCGGCATTATACTTTTACATTTCACCGCAGTGCTCTGCGTAATCCGCCAGTCATGTAAAAGCTCTTAATTTGTATCTATATTGTAACGCATTTTCAGTTAATTGTCAATCGGATTAGCCGTTTTTTAATACTCTGTTTTCAACAAAAATAAGACGCCCGATACACGGGCGTTTGTTGATTAATCAAATAAGGGTGTGGAAAAATATCTCTCCGCAGTATCAGGCAACACGGTAACAACCGTTTTACCCTTGCCGAGCTTTTTGGCAAGCCTTATTGCCGCCGCTACGTTAGTGCCGCTGCTTATGCCGCACATAATTCCCTCTTTTGCCGCAAGGTCCTTGGAAATCTGAATTGCTTCTTCATCCTTTACTATGCACACGTCGTCATAGATTTCCTGATTAAGGATAGCGGGAATTATACCGTCGCCGATTCCCATCTGAACATGGGTACCGATTGAGCCGCCTGAAAGAATTGCGGCATTTTCGGGCTCAACAGCCCAGATAGTCATATCTGGATTTTCTTCTCTAAGAGCTTCACCTATGCCTGTAATGGTGCCGCCCGTGCCGATACCCGAGCAAAAGCCATGGATAGGACCGTCAACCTGCTCAAGAATCTCTTTACCCGTATAGTAGCGCTGAACTTCAAGGTTAGCAGGATTTTCAAACTGCTGAGGAACAAATACGTTTGAATCCTCCGCCTTCATCTTAAGCGCAAGCTCAAGGCACTGCTCAATGCAATGGCCGATATTGCCCTCATCGTGAATAAGAATAACCTCTGCCCCGTAATGCTCAACGAGCTTTTTACGCTCCTCACTTACGGAGTCAGGCATTATAATTTTAACGTTATATCCCAGTACGGCACCTACAAGAGCAAGGCCTATGCCCTGATTACCGCTTGTGGGCTCAACTATAATTGAATCGCTGCTGAGAAGACCCCTTTTTTCCGCATCCTTAATCATATTGTATGCGGTACGGGTTTTGATTGAACCGCCGACATTGAGACCTTCAAACTTAACGAGAATCTGAGCATCGTCGGGACCCGTAAAATGATTAAGGCGGATTACGGGAGTATCGCCCATAGCATCTAAAATTGTATTGCAAATCATAAATATACCTTCTCAAAACACAGTATTGGAGCGATTATACCACAATACCGCTCCGATTTCAATATATTTCTGTACCATAATATTCTTAAAATTGATTTAAGACACTTGATTATTTACTACAATCTTTACAAAAAAGCTTTCTTCGCACTTTTATGCAGGCTTCTTAAAACCATCTGCCGCACAACTATTACCAAACAAAACAGTTTAGTAATGCCGTGCGGCAGATTCATAATTATTCAAGCGATTCAATAATCGCCTTAAACTCTTGGGTTGCTCTAAGTTCAGCGGATAACGGATACTTCTCCGTAATACGGATTTTTTGCGTTTTCTTGGCGCAATACGTACTTCCGAGAGAATGCTTATCAAAATACTTTCCGTTGAAAAGCTTTGAATTCATAATACTTATTGTATCCATACAATCGAATTTAATCGCAAGCTCTGCTGATTTTTGCAGATACTTCAACGCATTACTTACGTCGCCCTTTTGAGAATACCTTATGGCAACATGAGCATAATTATGTATCATCACTTGCCACATCTTACCGTAATTACCGTCATCATAAATAAAGTTCAAAAAATCAATTTCTTTTTTGCACAATCCAAGCTTATAATCAACATCAAAATTATCGTTAAAAAAATAGTAGCTTTCCAGATGAGTATGCAAAAGTAAAAATTCTTCTTCAAGTGTTTTTCTGATATTTTCTTCTCGTTTAGGATGACTGTGCGGATAAAAAAACGAGAAGACCTCTTTACTGTCACGCATACGTGGCATCTGAGAAATAATCTTTTCGCAATCCTCAAAAGAAACATCATTCTTTTCCGTTTTGGAAAGTGAATGATACATTTCAATCAACGCTCTTTTTGACATAATACGAATCCTGTCATCCTTACAGTTATGCTGAATATTCTCATATATACAAATAACCTCAGTAAGCTTTTTTGCCTTATCATCGGCATATCTTGCAATATATGCCAAGTATCTGATTAACACGCGAAAATCATTAGGGAATTTTCCTTTCAGATTATATATATAATCTTTCATTAATAGTTTATCTGACAAATTATCATATTCTTTTATTCTTCTTTCAATTTCAGCCTCATTTTCAACCTCGTTGATACCTAAAAGCTCATCAACAGTTGTGTTGAAAAATCGGGCAATTAAAGGAAGCGTGGTTATATCAGGATAAGTGTCACCGTGTTCCCATTTACTAACTGTCTGAAAAGAAACACCAAGCGAAACAGCCAATTTTTCTTGAGTTAATTTGTTATCAAGCCTGAGTTTTTTTAAATTTTCTCCAAAGCAGATTTTCATATAATTCACCTCACAACTAATACTGAAGTACTTCATTGATTTGATTCTACATTACACTCGGTTATAAATCAATAACGCTATTGGCGAGAATTTTTCTAATGACAATAGAAAAACAACACCCTCGGATAACTTACAAACGAGTTACCCGAAGGTGATTTTTTATTAAACCAA
This sequence comes from Acutalibacteraceae bacterium, assembly GCA_045592385.1. Classification (GTDB taxonomy): domain Bacteria; phylum Bacillota; class Clostridia; order Oscillospirales; family Acutalibacteraceae; genus CAG-177. The sequence continues at coordinate 9,049 of JAZNUP010000020.1, read as the reverse complement.
ATCTTTATACTGATAAACCTTAACGTAGTCAACCACAAACCGTGCCTCTTCGCCAGGTGCGTTTTCTCTTTGCGAAGGAACACCGTTTTCGCCGCGCATTTCAACCGAAAGAATAAGGTATTCGGGATTCTGACTCACACCGCCGAATGAAGTGCGGAAGGTTTCAACACCATTTATGTAGAAAATATATTCCTCCTCATTCCACTCAAGACCGTAGGTATTGAATTCTTCATAAGGATTGTTTTTGATAAGAAATCTTGTTGCCCCGTGGCTCTGATGCGCTTCATTATAGCCGTCAAAATGAAGATTTGATGAAACGTTGTTCTTAAACAGCTTTTCATATCCGTCACTTTCAAATATATCAATCTCTGTGCCGTCCCTGCCGCTGCCGTCTTCTGCGTACACGCCGTCATTCATAAGCCAGAATGCACTCCATATATCTGCACCCTTCGGAAGAATGCATCTGCACTCAAAATATCCGAATTTCTGGCTGAAGCAATCGGGAGCATCTTCATCCGTATCAATGCCCGCAGTATACCAGCCTGCTCCTTTGCCGCCCATTCCGTCCTCAAGATACGTAACAGGAATGACAAGGTTGCCGTCTTTTGTTTCAGCAAGGTACTGATTCCAGTAGCTGCCCTTTCTCGCTTCGGTTGTGTTGCCGTACTGATAATGGCCCGACCACATGTTACGGTTGAGCTCCCCTTCAAAATCATCCGAAAAAGTCTCTACAAACTTATCCGTATCAAGCTTCTGGCCCATAGGATAACACGGGATATCAAGCATTACGCAAAAGGATATAAGCAAAGCTGCTATTGCAGAGATAACCGCTTTAAATATACTCATAAAAACTCCACCTTTTTTGATTTAAAGAATATATTTCAATTATATTAAATGATACTCCGTGTGTCAATATATACAACAAACACCGCCCCACCCGATGCCTTATCTGCAACGGTATGAGGCGGTTTGTTCACTGCAATATTTTATTTTGAAATTGCTTCGTTTTCTGCGTGACGCTCTTCACGCATTTTTTCAAGCTCACGGTACATCTGCTCTTTCTTCTCGCCCTCTATATCATAGAAGAGCTTAAGAATAATCGCTTTCAGGGTGTTGCTGATTGCGTAACCGAACAGAACGAAAGCAAGCAGCCAAAGGCAGGTTTTCATATATGTAGGTTCAGCCTGCATTGTAGCAACAAGGTCACCTTCTGCGGATGACTTATAACCAACCCAAGCAATCATAAAGGGAATCATAAGCTCTTTGAGATAATTGATAGCGGAGTTTATCCAACCGGGAACAATACCTTGAATAGCTTCCATACGGTCACCCGTCTGCCACTCAAGATAATCGTAATACTCAACGTTGAAGTGAGAGTTTGAAAGCTCCTGAATACCTATGCCTACACCGAAAAGGAAATAGAAAACATAGAAGAAAATGCTGTTCCAACCCGAGAAGAACATCAGACCCATCTTTGCTTCAATATAGCAGATTCCAAAGAGAACGCTTGCTGAAATCAAGGCGTAAGGACCGCTTAATTTAAGCAACTGTGTGGGTTCATACTTTTTGGAAAGCTTGGTTGTGATAAGGTTGCCTACAACGGTACCGACAGCTGTGGGAATAGTGAGAAGCAGGTTTTTGGAAGAACCAACCGTAATTGCAACAAGATAAGTTGTAAATTTGCCTATTGCCGCAAAGTTGTTTACCCACTGCATATACTGATATGCGCGGTAGTTTTTGTACTTAAACAAAGCGAACAGTTCTTTGGAGATTTTAACCTTATCCTTCTTGGGCAATTCAATACGCTCTTTGCAGAAGAAACCGCACATAAGATTACCGAATGCGGTAACTATTGCAGCAACCAGAGCAAGGGTCATATACATTGAGTTCTTATCATCGCTGAACAGACCGTAAACAAAGGTTCCGAGATATGCTGCGCCATAGCCGAGATAATAGGACAACTGCCAGATAGTGGCAACTGTTTTCTTCTCCTTGGGATTGGGGGAAATAACCTGAGCTACGTTCTGACCGGCATTGTTGAATGCGTTAAATACTGTCTGGCAGCAAGCGATACCGTATCTGAGCATTGTCATCTGCTGAATAGTCCAGCCCTGAGGAACGTAGAAGTAAAGCACTGTCATTGCGAAAACGGGCAACGCGCAGATAACGTACCAATGACGGTACCTGCCCCAACGGGACTTCCACTTCTGAATAATAATGCTTGAAATAAAACCGATTACAATACCGAGAACTGTTGTAAGAGTAGTCTGAACAGCCATAATACTTGCAATCTCGTCAGAATCAACACCAACAGGACCGAAATAAAGCTCATGTAAAAATGCAGCTGCGAGGGTACCGGTAAGAGTTGTGCCGAACTGACCGCCGATACGGGCAAGCATAAGACAAACGTACTCAAACGTTGTGATATGTTTACCGGTATCTGAAGGTAAAGCGTTTGCAGGAACGGAGTTTGCTGAAACTCTGGATTTCATTATCTTATCGTCTCCTTTTCTGTATTGATATAATTCTAATAGAAAATCAAACAAAATACAAGCAAAACATTAAACAATAATAAAAATGCAAAAAATCATCTGCAGATTACCTTTAATCGAAGTATATTTCCCTTACCGTTGACCGTCCCGTTGTAATCTGATATATATCTTCGGTGAGCTTTCCTTCAAAATTCTCGTGAAGATGCCCCGAAATAACCGCCTTGATTTTTTTGCAGTTTATAATAAACGAATATGCCTGCGCCGTAATTTCATCCTCTTTTTGCTGCTCGTATCTGTCCGCTGAATAATCCTTCATCAATTCCTCGGGTACAGACATAAGATAAGCAGGTGCGCCGTTCTTGCTTTTTCTTGAAAAATCGTAAAATTCTTTTGTATATAAAGGCGTATGAACAAGAAGGATCACGGGATATTCCCTTTCTGTTTCTTTTTTAAGAAAATCCAGCTGCTCCTTTTCAAAAAGATAGTATGAATTATCAATGGCCACAAAATTGACGCCGCCGATTATCCTCGAGGATTTCCTTATATCGTTTTTGAATATCTTCTGCACTCTGTCAAGGCTTATGCTGCGGTAGGCGGCATCTTCCTTTGCTTCACCGAGATAATGGCTGAATTCGTGATTGCCGGCACTCATAAATATATCAACCGAATTACAAAACTCCTCCGCTTTTTCAAAATTGAGCTGAGAAACAAAATCTATAAGGTCGCCCGTATAAATAATTGTGCGCTTCTCTTTCAATGCTTTCTCTTTGAGAAACTCAAGGTCTTTAACAGCCGTTGACATTTCCGATTGTCTGCTCTGTGCAAGCTCAAGCTTTCTTTGCGAATCTCTGCCGTCGGCATAATAAAGATGCGTATCACTTGCGTGAAGAACGCAAAAAGGCTCTTTTGCCCCAACGTGAAGAAAGTTTTTTATAACCTCCATGCTCTTTGCCCGCCTTTCGGAAATAATGTAAAGAATATTCCAAAAAAATTCTACCATAGGCAGCAAGTTTTTTCAACTCCGTTAAACAAGCATAATCTTGATTTTTTCTTTATTCTTTGATAACATATAATTATTAATTTATGGGAGATAAAGATATGAAGCAATCAAAGTTTTACGTAATGGCTGACCCGCATTTTTTTGACTCCTCTCTCGGTTGCAGCGGAAAAGAGTATGAAGACTTTATGCATTATGAGCAAAAGTGCTTCGCCGAAACAGAAAACATAAATAAAAGCGTTTTTGAATTCCTGAAAAATGCAACAGAAGCAGACACCGTTCTGATTGTTGGTGATTTATCCTTTAACGGTGAAAAAAAGAGCCATGAAGGATTTATTAAGCTTCTTTACGAGTTAAAAAACATCGGCAAAAAAATCTACGTTGTTACTGCCGACCATGATTTCAAACAGAAAAGAGAAGATACTTTTGCCTTCGGTGAAAACGGCAGATATTCTCCCGAACATACCGAAAGAGATGACCTCTTTGATATGTACAAGGATTTCGGCTTTGGTGATGCAATCGCCGCAGACAGAGAGCATCTTTCATATGTTGCACAGCTTTCTGACAGCGTAAGGCTTATGGCGCTCAACTGTGACCTGAAAAAAGACGGAAAGTATTATTTCTTTGAAGAACAACGCGAGTGGATTAAGGAGCAGGCAAAGAAGGCGCGCGAGGATAATCAGACAATTGTTGCTATGTGTCACTACCCCATTCTCCCCGGTCAGCCTTTATTCTCAATAATTTCCAAAATCCTCATAAGAGATGCTTATGATTTTGCAACCTTCCTTGCAGATAACGGAATACATATTATTTTCACCGGACATATGCATAATCAGAGCATCAATGAGTTAATAACAGAAAACGGCAACAAGCTTTATGATATAACAACAGGCTCGGTTATTGCCGACCCTGCTTTTATCAGACTTGTAAGCATTATTGACGAAAAGACCGTTGAAATCAAAAGCATCCCCACCCCTGATTTTGAATGGGATACCGATAACTGCAAAAAGTACCTTTCTGACAGATTTGATGCAATGATAGTAAATCTCATCACTGATATGCGTGACGATACTGAACGCGCAATGAGAAAGTTAGGTATAAAAGATAAAGGAAATATCAAAAAGCTTCTGCGTTTTGCCGGAAAGATTATATGCAAGGTTAAGGTAGGCACTCTGGCAAAGCTGCTGTTTATTAAGTGCGACAAAAGTATAAAAAATATGCGTGCGCTTGATTATGCCACCGAAGTTGTACGCGGAGCATTTGAAGGCAACCAGACATTTGTTGAAGGAACACCCAAGGGTGACGTATGGATTGGTCTGCTCAGGAGATTGGGCTTCGTATTTAAAAAGTTAAATCTCAAAGGCTGGGACGGCAAAAAAGCAGACCTTTATGATTTGTTAAAAAACACCGCGGGTAATTACGGCATAGACGACTATAACGCAACCTTGACTTTAAAATAAAGCATACAGTTTAAAAAACAAACCGCCTCATAATATGCCTTTTACGGCACTTTATGAAGCGGTTTGTTTTTAACTTTTATCAGACTGAATAAAGTCGGTTAATTTTTTCAAAGTATGCATCTATATTTTCCCACCTTGAAGCGGCAGGTACGTCACAGCCTGTTGAAATCATAAAGTTTTCATACACAGAGCATTCGTCATAAATTCTCTGCACGTCGTTCTCTATACTGCCAGGCGTTCCAGTACGGAACAAAACAGGATTTACGTTACCCATAACGATTTTATCCGCCGGAAGTATTTCAAGCGCCTTTTTGAGATTGATTGCATTACCAAGATGAATGATGTCGGCATTAAGCTCTGATATCATATCGAGCATATCCCCTGCCGAATCTCCGCAGTTATGATAGCAGATAACAAAATCCTCGCTGCTTACCGCTTTGAAAATCTCATTAACAAAGGGCATAGAAAATTCTTCCGCAAGCGCAGGGGAAAGAAGACCTGCAGCAGGCTCAGCCATAATAACACCGTCCGCTCCCGCTTCTTTAAACGCCTTTATATATCCGATTATAAAATCCGTTGCCTTTGAAAGCAGGATTTTAACCTCTTCCGGGCTGTCATAGCATTCCATCATCAGCTCTGTCATATCAAAAAGTCTGCCAGCAAGAGAATACGGTCCTATAACTCCGCAGAAAACGGGGATATCAGTTATTACCTGCTTTGCTTTTCTTATGCCGTCAATGCAGATACCCGTTCTGCCTGCACCGATTTCAGGCACAACGATATTCTGAGCATCGGCAATATCATCAATTATACCCATTTCAACGGTTGGGATATCATCCTCATAAAAACGGATTTTTGCGCCGAAGCTTTCCGCCTCAACAGATAAATCCATCATATTCAGCGAGGCACCGACGCTGCACTTTTCCGCAATCGCCTGCATCCCCTTAACCTGCATTTCAGCCGATGAAATAAGCTCCTTTACACTTATTCCGAGAATCTGGGTTGACGGAAAAGACAGAATAGGTACGGTTTTATTTTTACACTTTAATAAATCATAAGCTTTTTGTTTCATATTATCACCAAAGAATAATGCAGAAATAAGTTACGGTATCCGTACCGTTGTTATATTTGATTGAGCATTTTTTCGCAAGCTCAACAACGTTTATTCCGCACGCTTCAACCGAAGGCACGGCTTTTTCAGGAAAACGGCAGGGAGCATCGGGATAGGTGCATTTTTCGCACAAATCACAACCCTCACAACCGAGAGCCATAAACTTTTCTCCATCCTCATTAAAGCGGTCAATTATACCGTTCAATACGGACTTTGCACTCTTCTGACCCTCAATCATACCTTCAAAATCGAAGCTGTCCTCAAGGTCATATTTGCAGGTGAAAACGCAGGCGGTTTTGTAACTCTTTATCCTGCTTTCAAGCTCCTGAAGCTCACCCACTCCGGGCGGACAGGTCCAGCAGGTGCCGTACTTTCCGCATCGGTTTGCTCTGCACATATCAACCACCGCCTGAGAAAAAGGAATTTCAGACGAGTCAATCAGCTTATACTGAAAAATCTCAGGGTTATCAAGATATTTTTCTATATTCATCTTTTACAAAGCTCCACGGCGGCATCGGCGGCACTTGCGGCATCGGAGGTGTATACGTCCGCTCCGATTTCCTTGCAGAATTCCTCGGTAACAGGGGCTCCGCCAACCATAATTTTCACCTTGTCCCTTATACCTGCTTCCTGAGCGCACTTTACAACGTCCGCCATAACGTCCATTGTTGTTGTAAGAAGAGCAGAGCAGCAGATAACCTGACAATCCTGCTCAACAGCAGTATCTATAAAGGTTTTGGGAGGCACGTCGTTGCCGAGGTCAATAACTTCAAGCCCCTTGCCCTCCATCATCATTTTAACAAGATTCTTGCCTATATCGTGCAAATCCCCCTGAACCGTGCCAATGCAGACCTTGCCCGATGCTTTTACTCCGCTCTCAGCAAGCAGGGGCACGAGGATTTCAAAGCCCATTTTCATTGCCCTTGCGGCAACAAGAACTTCGGGTACATAAACCGTGCCGTTCTTGAATCTTTCGCCGATTTCGTCCATACCTGAAAGCAGGCTTTTTTCAAGAATCTCTTTTGCAGGTAAGCCTTCATCAATAGCTTTCTGCACAAGCTCCTTTACTATTTTCGCCTTGCCCTTCTGAAGATTTTCGGATATTTCAAGATAAATACTCATATTCTTCTCCTTGCTTAAAGTCTGATTTTCTTTATTTCTTCGGCATAATACTGAACAAGCTCAAACTTTGTGCCCGGCATAAGCCTGTGATCGGGACAAGGAATGAATCCGCCCATTGCAGCAAGACGTTTTAATCTTTCAATCTCAGCATCGACCGCCGCTTTATCCTTGCGCAGAGCGGTTTTATCCATACCGCCAACGCCAAGCATTCCCTTTCCGTATTTCTTGCGGGCAGGCTCAAACTGATCGCCCCACACGCCGATTTCAATGGGAAACATTGTGTTCACTCCGTTTTCAAACCAGGTGGGGAGAAGCTTTTCTGTTACGCCGTCGCAATCGAGAGAAATAACGTCTATACCGTATTCGTGGCACAAATCATTTCTTTTCTTATAGTGCTTTGCACAAAGCTTATCAAACATTTCAGGCGAAATAAGAGGTCCGTTTTTAAAGCATATATCCTCCCAATAATGAGCAAAATCAAATTTTGCTCCCGTTTCAAGTATAGCCTTTACACACTGATACTGCATCTCTGCATATGTATCAATAATATCTGCAAAAAGCTCTTCATCCTCATCATACATAAGATAGCTCATACCAACAACCGAGGTCATATCGCGGATATTTCCGAGCACACTGCCGAGGTTGAGACCGATTGGTCTGTCTTTATCACGGGTTTCGTTGAATTTTCTGAAGTATTCAAAATCCACTCTCTCAGGAGAATACTGCATTTTGGGTTTATATAGAGTTTCAAACGCCTCTCTATCCTTAAGAGTATAGTCATCCTCAGCAGGAATCGAGGTAATACCCGGCTTAATTCTTTCAATAACACCCGACCCGTTAAGAACTCTTTTAGAGCCGTCAGGCAGGATTCCGAGCACCTTTTCCTCAAATCTCGGATAAAGACCGCTGTTAGCACCTCTTGTGCAGGACCAGTTAAAATCCCAACCGATAAGCCCGTCAAGAATCCTGTCCTTTTCGTTGCCGTCCCAGTTGTTCTCGGCAAGCTCTGCTGGAATTTTGCCCTGCTGAGCCCACTCCTGCAAAAGTTCACCCCAATAACCAAAGTGAACCGCAGGCAAACGGTCTGCATTTTTATAGTGAAGAATATTCATTGCGCGTTCTCTGTTTGTCACGCAAAATCCCCCTTTTCCTTTTCCAAAAGATTTATTCAGGCAGCACCTGATACGTTACATCCTCAAACTGCATTGTTACCTCTTCGCGTTCAAAACTATCCATATCATATCTGTCTGAATAGAAATTGTACTTATCAATAGTGAAAGATGCGTCAGGCTTACAGGTAATCATCGTGCAGCCTCTCTGTGAACCGAGTTCATCAATGCCCGAATATGCAAAATAGTCTACACTGTATCCGTAACTGAACTGAACACCCTTATATTCAAAGGTAGTATTGTTTACGTGGTCGTGGCCGTTGAACATCGCCTTTGTGGAGCCAAGCTCAAGCATTTTTTCAAAAAGGTCATCCTCGCCGTAGCCGCAGCATACCTGCCTGCCCTGCTCTCCGATTATACCTTCAATGTATCTGAAATCATCGGTATCTTTATATCCGTTTTCGCGGAATTCATTCCACGCATCATCCATTTCAACCAAAGGTATATGGAAAAACGCAAGCGATTTTACTGTACCGTATTTCTCAAACAGTCCGCCGTTTACATCACCCTGAACAGCTTTTATTGCTTTGCTGTTTTCTTCATTCATTCTGATAATTTCAGATTCATACCACACGACCTGATTGGGATGAATATTATCATATGTACCCTTGATGCTTTCAATAATAGAATCCTTAAGGTAGGCCTGTGAATCAATCAGAATTATCGCCTGAGTGATGATTGAGTCTGAATTCTTAATC
>JAZNUP010000019.1:0-5546 GCA_045592385.1 Acutalibacteraceae bacterium | reverse complement strand
CAGATTATGGAGCTTCTCAAGGAAATTGCGCAGGACAGATTGGTTGTAATGGTTACCCACAACCCCGAGCTTGCTGAGCAGTATTCCACAAGAATCGTAAGGCTGCTTGACGGTAAGCTCATCAGCGATTCCGATCCCTACGATTCATCGCTTGAAGCAAAGAGCGATGCGCAGGCGGATGCCGCACCAAAGAAAAAGCGCAGGAAGAAAACAAGTATGTCCTTCTTCACCGCTCTTTCACTCAGCCTTAACAATCTGCTTACAAAGAAGATGCGTACAACTCTTACATCCTTTGCAGGCAGCATCGGCATAATCGGAATTGCGCTTATTATGGCTCTTTCAAACGGCGTGCAGCTTTATATTGAATCCATACAGCGTGAGGCTCTTTCAAGCTATCCCATGACTATTGAAAGCGCAGGTATGGATATGTCCTCTGCGGCAGGTCTTATGATGGGCGCGAAAACTCCCGAGGACCTTATCACTCACGACCTTGACAAGGTTTATTCCAACACCGCGATGACCGCGATGGTTGAAGCGTTCACCGCAGGCTTCAAGGAGAATAATCTTGCGGCGCTCAAGGCTTTCCTTGAAAGTGAGGAGAGCGGAATTTCGCAGTACGTAAGCGACGTGCAGTACACCTACAGCTCCCCTATCAACATTTATTCCTCTAACACGGAAAACGGTGTAAACATTGTAAACCCCAGTCCCCTTGTAGGAATGATGGAGGGTATGATGGGCATTGGTGATACATCCTCCGCCCTTTCCATGTTCACCTCAAATTCATCTTACGCTTCTATGACCACGTATTTTAATATGTGGAAAGAAATGATTGATAATGAAGAGCTTCTTCATTCACAGTATGACGTTATCGCGGGCGAATGGCCCGGCAATTACAACGAGGTAGTGCTTGTTGTTGACCAGAATAACGAAGTAAGCGACCTTACTCTGCAGGCTCTCGGCTTATCCGACCCGGGCGAAATTATGGAGCTCTTTATGACTATGCAGAGCGGCGGCACCTACGAGCCGAAAACTGTTGAGCTCAGCTACGAAGAGGTGCTCGGTCTTACCTTTAAGATTGTTCTCTCCCCCGATTATTACGCTTATGACGAAGAGACCAAGGCTTACGTTGATATGAGCCAGGATGAGGAGTACGTAAAGTCCCTCATAGACAACGGCACAGAGGTTAAAATAGTCGGTATCATCAGACCTGCCGAGGGCTCTGTTTCCACAATGATAGGCGGCTCAATCGGATATATGAGCAGCCTGCCCGAATACGTTGTTACCCAGACACGCAACTGCGAAATTGTTCAGAAGCAGCTGAGCAATCCCGACGTTGACGTATTCACGGGTCTTCCCTTCCCCACAGAGGAAGAGCAGCAGCCCGAATCTCCCATTGATGCCCCCGAGGCTGCACCTACCGACGTTTTCGTAACTCCCACGGTATCTGCAATAGGTACTGCTCAGGATAAGCTTACAGGTACGTTTGTTGCCCTTTCGGAAGAAGAGCTTTACACTTACATTGATGAAAACTTCAGCGGTGCCGAGCGCGATAATATGCGCCGCACGGCAGAGCTTTTCCTCAAGAGCACACTCAGCTCCGATGAAAAGGCAGAGCTTATTGCCGCGCTTGACGGTCTGCTTGCAGGGCAGGAGATTGAAGGCTTCGGCACTCTTTCCGGTGAGCAGGCATACGGCTATATCAGGATGATGAACAAGCAGAGTAAGCTTTCAATGCTTGAAACAATGTTTGAGCAGGGCTACGCTGCCCCCGGCACTACTCCTGAGGCTCCCTCTGAGGGTGATGCACCTGAGAGCGGTGAAGAGGTTACTCCCGAGCCCGAGCCTGAACCCGAACCCGAGCCCGAACCGCTTGCAAAGAGCCGGGAAGAGGCACTTGCAATGCTCGGCGTAACGGACGTTTCCACTCCGCTTTCAATAAATATTTATCCCCTTAACTTTGAAGCCAAGGATGAGATTACAAGAATAATTGACGAATACAACGCAAAGGCTGAAGCAGAAGGCAGGGATAAGGACGTGGTTGTTTATACCGACTATATCGGTCTTATCCTTTCCTCAGTTACAAAAATAGTAAACGTTGTTTCCTACGTTCTTATCGCGTTCGTTGCAATTTCGCTTATTGTTTCATCCATTATGATAGGAATTATCACCTACATTTCCGTTCTTGAAAGAACAAAGGAAATTGGTATTCTCCGTTCAATCGGCGCTTCAAAGAAGGATATTTCACGCGTGTTCAACGCGGAAACGCTTATCGTCGGATTCGTTTCGGGTGCTATGGGTATCGGACTTACCGTGCTCATAATCATCCCCGTAAATATGCTCCTTGAGCATCTTACGTCACTCGGCGCCGCGGCAAACCTTCCCATGGCAGGAGCTGTGATACTCGTATTGATCAGTATGACTCTTACGTTTATCTCAGGTCTCATTCCTTCAAAAATCGCCGCACGCAAAGACCCTGTTGAGGCACTGAGAACCGAATAAAAAAATAATCGGCTTGTACGGGATTAAATCCTGCACAAGCCGATTTTTGTTTAATTATCTTATTTAATGAAAATTCCGAGCAGCGAGGAAACAAGGGGGCCGATATACTGAGCATACTCAGCGAGTACGTCGGTATTGAGTGCCTTGAGGTCGAGGTTTGCGATAAAGTTGAGAACCTCAATAATTGCGTTGCTTAATGTTGCGATAATAGCTTCCATAGTGTTTTTCTCCTTTCAAATATCCACTCATTTTATTGTTCAATGCAGTAGCACTGATATTTATCTGCCAGATACGCATCCACCGTGATATCAAGGAAAACGCCGTTTTCCTTGTATTCCTCAGCGTGTACCACGGCATCCTTCCTGAGGGCGGCGGTTGCCTGACCGTCAGAATAGGGGATAAGCATTTTAAGCCTTATGCGTGACGGGGGAAGAGCTTTGGAAATCGCTTCAAGCAGGGTGTCGAATCCCTTGCCCGTAAGCGCCGAGATGCTCACGCTTTCGCGCTCACCCCTGAAGGGGATTGCATCGCCGAACAAATCGCATTTGTTGTAAACTCTTATAACGGGCTTGTCCTTACAACCGAGGGAATCAAGCAATTCATCCGTTACCCTGAGATGTTCAATATGCTCTTCGTCCGAAGCATCGCACACGTTAAGAATAACGTTTGCATCCACCGCTTCTTCAAGGGTTGATTTGAATGCCTCAACAAGATTGTGGGGCAGGCGGCGGATGAAGCCTACAGTATCAATAAGCATAACCTTTCTGCCGTCGGGCAGAAGAAGCGCTCTTGCAGTAGGGTCAAGGGTTGCGAAAAGCTTGTCCTCAACAAGTACGTCAGCCTGAGTGAGTGCATTCATAAGAGTTGACTTGCCTGCGTTGGTGTAGCCTACTATGGCGACGGTTTCAACTCCGTCCTTGGAGCGCCTTGCCCTTGCAAGACTCCTGCGCTTTTCGAGCGCTTCAAGGTCCTCCTCAAGGCGGTGGATTCTGTTTCTGATATGGCGTCTGTCACTCTCAAGTTTGGTTTCACCGGGGCCTCGGGTGCCGATACCGCCGCCGAGACGTGAAAGCTCTCTGCCCTTGCCGGAAAGCCTCGGCAGAGAATAGCGCAGCTGTGCCAGCTCAACCTGAAGCTTGCCCTCGCTGCTCCTTGCTCTGGAGGCGAAAATATCAAGAATGAGGGTTGTACGGTCAATTACTCTTACGTCGGTTGCGTTTTCAACGTTGCGCTGCTGAGAGGGGGTAAGCTCACCGTCAAATATAATAAGGTCAACCTCATTATTCAGGCAGAAATCCCTGAGATCCTCAAGCCTGCCGCTGCCGATATAGGTTGCGGAATCGGGTGCGCCCCTTTTCTGCACCATACGGGCAACAACCTCAGCGCCTGCAGTGTGCGAAAGCTCCTCAAGCTCATCGAGTGAAGCCTCGCAGTTGAAATCGCCTGTGTCAACGCTTACGAGTATGACTTTTTCGGGTTCAATTTTATTTTCAATAAGTTCCATTATTCACCGTAACCGTCAGGATTGTTGAGCTGCCAGCGCAGAGTATCCTCGCACATTTCGTCAATTCCTCTCTGAGCAACCCAGCCGAGCTCTCTCTCAGCCTTTGAGGGGTTGGAGAAGCAGGTATCAACGTCACCGGGGCGGCGGGGGCCGAACTTGTATTCAAGCTCTCTGCCGAGAGCCTTCTCAACTGCTTTTACAAGGTCAAGCACGCTGTAGCCGTTGCCCGTGCCGAGATTGTAAATGGAGCAGCCCTTGCTTCCCATTACCTTTTCAAGTGCCTTGATGTGGCCGAGAGCAAGGTCAACAACGTGAATGTAATCTCTTACACCGGTGCCGTCGGGTGTGTTATAATCGTTGCCGTAAATGTTGAGGAAAGGAAGCTTGCCTACAACAACTCTCATAATATAGGGCATAAGGTTGTTGGGGATACCGCTGGGGTCCTCACCGATTTTGCCGCTCTTGTGAGCGCCGATGGGGTTGAAATAGCGAAGCAGGCAAACGCTCCACTCTTCGTCGGAAGCGCATACGTCCTGAAGGATTCTTTCAATATAAAGCTTTGTTGCGCCGTAGGGGTTGGTGGTTTCACCCGTGGGCATATCTTCGCACAGAGGGGAAACGTTCTTTGAGCCGTAAACGGTTGCAGAGGAGCTGAAAACTATTCTCTTGCAGCCTGCAGCCGCCATTGCTTCGCAAAGGGTAACGGTGCCGCTGATGTTGTTTTCATAGTACATAAGGGGCTTCTGGCAGCTCTCGGGCACAGCCTTGAGGCCTGCGAAATGGATAACCGCATCAACGCTGTTTTCAGCAAAGATTTTATCAAGACCTGCACGGTCGCGGATATCGCATTTGTAGAATTTAACCTTTTTTCCTGTAATCTCCTCAATACGTTCTACACTTTTGCTCTTGCTGTTGCAAAGATTATCAAGTATAATAACATCGTAGCCTGCCTCAAGCAGCTCTACGCAGGTGTGCGAGCCGATGAATCCGGCACCGCCTGTAACAAGAACGGACATGTAAAAAACTCCCTTCAAATATATAATATAACATTTATATTATGAATGATAACCGCTGAAAAATCAATATTTACTTTCAGATTTTTCTAAAGAAAGGAAACAGTTTATGGACCTTTGCAATATTTCGCAGGTAAAAGAACTGCTTGTAAGCCGCGGCTTCAAGTTTTCAAAGGCTCTCGGTCAGAATTTTATAGTAAATCCCTCCGTCTGCCCGAGGATGGCTGAGGAATGCGGGATTGACAGTGAAAGCGCAGTTATTGAAATCGGACCCGGTATAGGCGTGCTTACCGCAGAGCTTGCAAAAAGGGCGAAAAAGGTTATCTGCATTGAGCTTGACAGCCGCCTGCCTGAAATACTCGCATATACTCTCAAGGATTTTGACAACGTTGAAATCATAAATGCCGACGTGCTCAAGATTGACCTCAACCGCCTTATTGAAGAAAAGCTTGGCGGAATGAAGGTTTATATATGTGCAAATCTGCCGTATTACATCACCTCGCCCGTCATTATGAAACTGCTTGAAAGCC
>JAZNUP010000018.1:0-18105 GCA_045592385.1 Acutalibacteraceae bacterium | reverse complement strand
TGCAGGCAGCACAAGAACGCATCTTTCACTCTGCGCCGAGATTACGTCACGCAGCCCGATTACCGTTATCCCTGCAAAAGAAAGCTTTGTTTCGCCCAAGGTGCATATCGGTGTGGTTTCGGGCGATTTTGACTCGGCGGTAAACGAGATGCACAGGCACATAAGAAAATCCGTGCTCTGCTCACCGCAGACGGACCCGTCAGCTCTTCTTGTAGGCGCAGGTATGGGTGCCGAGCACGATATGAGCGTGGAAACCTCCAAGGAATATATTGATATGTTTGCCCGTATGGGCGCCGAGCTTTTCATAGTTGATGCAGGCTGGGTCTGCCCTCCCGGTGAGGAAAACAGATGGGGCGATTACAACGCAATTAACGTGCCCGATGCAGAAAGATACCCCAACGGTCTTGCGGAGATTTCGGATTACTGCCGTGAAAAGGGAATGAAATTCGGCTTGTGGGTAGATATTGAAGGCCTTGGCAGATTTTCGGATGCTTATAAAAACCACCCCGAATGGCGTGCCTGCGACGTTTACGGCAACAGCCATCCGAGGCTTATAGATATGAGCAATCCCGAAGCTGCTCTCTGGGCTGAAAACGAGCTTGCAAGGATTATTGAGGAATATAAAATCGACCTTCTGCGTGTTGACCACAACGTTTCTTACAGAGAATATTTCGGTATGCGCGATACGGGCACGGGCACTCCCGAATGTGTCAGTGTGCGCCATGTAAATGCTGTTTACGCTATGTATAATAGGCTCAAGGAGCGTTTCCCGGACGTGATTTTTGAAAACTGCGCAGGCGGCGGTGCAAGAACAGACCTCGGTATGATGGAGAATTTCAACCATACCTGGGTTTCTGACTGGCAGAGAGCGCCGCGCTCCGTGCTTATCACAAACGGAATGACCGTGGCTCTTCCGCCTGAAAGAGTGGACAGGCTTGTATCGGGTATGGGCTGCCACGAATTCGGCTCGCTCGGCTTCCATATGAGAAACGCGATGCTCGGCCATCTTACGCTCAACGTGATTTCTCCCGGCGGTATGCCCGTCAATGAAGGTCAGCTTGAGTTTGTGCGAAGAAGCGTTGATATTTATAAGAATTTTATAAGAAAATTCCTGCCCGATTCAAAGTATTATCACCACACACCCGATTGCAGCTCCTGCAAGGAAAACGGATTGTGCATCCTTGAAGCGGCGGCAAACGATAAAAAAGCAGGTGCGCTTGCGGCATTCACTCTTTCACCCGGCAAAAACGGCAGATTTACCGTTTATCCCAAGGGAGTAAACGCAGGGCTTGAATATAAAGTGACTCTCGATAACACGGGCGAGAGCTTCACGGCAAGCGGCGCTGAGCTTATGAGAAAGGGTATCAGCCTTGAAATCGGTCAGGCGCTCGGCTCGGAGCTTGTAATCTACGAGGCACCGCAGGAGTGAGCGGCATATAATGCAGTATGTTATGTGAAAAATGCATAAAAAACGAGTTGAAATTTTTACACAAAGGCAATAGTTATTTTTAAAAATATTTATTGAATTAAAGCAGTAAAAGATTATAATTAAGGTATGTATCAGGATTTGTCCTGCACATTAACTAAACGCTAAAGGCAAAGGAGAGTTATCAATGGAAAAGAAAATCAAAGTAGGCTTAATCGGCTGCGGCGGAATCGCAAACGGCAAACATTTGAGAGCCCTTAAGAATATCAAGGAAGTTGAAGTAGTTGCTTTCTGCGATATTATTGAAGAAAGAGCAATCAGCACCGCTGAAAAATACGGCACACCCGATGCAAAGATTTACGTTGATTATAAAGAACTCCTCAAGGATGAAAGCATAGAAGTAGTTCACGTATGCACACCCAACCGCTCACACAGCTTCATTACCATTGATGCTCTTGAGGCAGGCAAGCACGTTATGTGCGAAAAGCCTATGGCAAAGACCTATGCAGAAGCAAAGGCTATGTACGAGGCATCCGTACGCACGGGCAAAAAGCTTACAATCGGCTATCAGCAGCGCTGGAGAGGCGAATCCCTCTACCTTAAAGAGGCTTGCGATGCAGGTGAGCTTGGCGATATCTACTATGCAAGAGCTCTTGCTCTTCGCCGCAGAGCAGTTCCTACCTGGGGCGTATTCCTCAATGAATATGAGCAGGGCGGCGGTCCCCTTATCGACATCGGCACTCACGCGCTTGACCTCACTCTCTGGACTATGAATAACTACAAGCCCAAGATGGTAGTAGGCACCAAGTACAGAAAGCTTGCTGACCAGAAAAACACCGCAAACGCCTGGGGTGACTGGGATCCTGAAAAGTTCACCGTTGAGGATTCCTGCTTCGGCTTTGTTGTAATGGAAAACGGCGCAACCATTTCCGTTGAATCGAGCTGGGCTCTCAACGTTGCAAATCCCATTGAGGCTGCAACTCTTCTTTGCGGCGACAAGGGCGGCGCAGATATGTTTGACGGTCTTACAATCAACAGCGTAAAGCACGGCAGACAGACTGTTGAAAATCCCAATTTCGACAAAGGCGGCGTTGCTTTCTTCGAGGGTTCATCATCCGACCCCGCAGAGCTTGAGGCAAGAGCTTTCTACGATGCAATCATCAACGATAAGCCCGTTCCCACAAAGCCTGAGCAGGCAATGGTTGTAACTCAGATTCTTGAGGCTATCTATGAATCCGCAAACACAGGCAAGCCTGTTTATATCAATAACGACTGAGAGGTAAATGGCAATGAAAATAGCTGTTCAGTTATATTCGGTACGTGACCACATCAAAAACGGCGAGGATATGCTTAAGGTGCTTGAGCAGGTAAAGGCTCTCGGCTATGACGGCGTAGAGTTTGCAGGCTATTTCGGCCTTGATGCCGCAACCCTTAAGGCAAAGCTTGACGAGCTGGGTCTTGTATGCGTAGGAGGTCACATCGGGCTTGATGATTTCCTGCCCATTAAGATTGATAAAACCTATGAGTATCAGAAGACTCTCGGTGCTCTCAATATCGGCGTAGGCGGTGCACCCCACAGAACAATGGTGGACTGCAAGCTTACGGGTAAAATCCTCGGCAACGCAAACAAGGTGCTCGAACCCAAGGGAATGAAGGTTTATTACCACAACCATTCCGACGAATTCAAGCCCCTGCGCAATAAAAAGCTTCCCATTGACGTGCTCAAGGAGTACTGCTGGCTTCAGGTTGATACTTACTGGAGCTTCCACGCAGGCGTTGATAACTACAAGTTTATCAGCGAAAATAAGGACAGAATTGTTTTCCTTCACGTCAAGGACGGTATTGACGGCCATCCCAAGGCTCTCGGCGAGGGCAACTGCGATATCCCTGCAGTTATAAAGGCCGCCAAGGACTGCGGCATAGAGTGGCTTATCGTTGAGAATGACGACCCCGTACCCAACGGACTTGACGATATCGGCAGAAGCATCAAATATCTTAAAACATTACTTTGAGGAGAAACAGCGTATGAAACTCGGCGTATTCACAACTCTTTTATCAAACCTTCCTCTTGAAGAGGCACTCAAATATTTTAAATCCCTCGGCATTGAAATGGTTGAAATCGGCTGCGGCGGCTACCCCGGCAATGCCCACGCAAACCCTGAAGAGCTCCTTGCCGACGGTGCAAAGCTCGAAGAATTCAAGGCTTTGCTTGCAAAGTACGACATTCAGATAAGCGCACTTTCCTGCCACGGCAACCCCGTTCATCCCAACAAGGAAATTGCCGCTGATTTTGATAAGACAATCCGCAACACAATCCTGCTTGCCGAAAAGCTCGGAATCAGTCAGATAAACACCTTCTCCGGCTGCCCCGGTGACCACGAAGGCGCAAAGTACCCCAACTGGGTAACCTGCCCCTGGCCCAACGATTTCGGCACCATTCTCGAATGGCAGTGGAACGAGGTCCTTATCCCTTACTGGAAAGACCTTGTTGAATTTGCAAAGGCACACGGAGTCAACAAAATCGCTCTTGAGCTTCACCCCGGCTTCTGCGTTTACAATACTGAAAGCCTGCTCAAGCTCCGTGAGGCGGTAGGCCCTGAAATCGGTGCAAACCTTGACCCCAGCCATCTTATCTGGCAGGGTATGGAGCCCGTTGCGGTTATCCGCGCACTCGGCGATGCAATTTTCCATTTCCACGCAAAGGATACAAAGATTGATAAATACAACACCGCAGTAAACGGCGTGCTTGACAATAAGCCCTATTCGGACGAAATCAACCGTTCCTGGATTTTCCGTTCCGTAGGCTACGGCAACGATTACTCCTACTGGAAGGATATCATCTCAAACCTTCGTATGGTCGGCTATGATTATGCAATCAGCATTGAGCATGAGGATTCACTTATGAGTCAGAACGAGGGTCTTTCAAAGGCTGTTTCCTTCCTTAAGGACGTGCTTGTTACCGAGTCAACAGGCGCAATGTGGTGGGTATGATTTACTAAAAGGAAGAAGAGATAGTTATGGTTAACGGAAAATACGGATTTGCGGTAATCGGCTACGGCGGAATGGGCGGTTTTCATATAAACCAGATGCTCGAAAAATTCGGCGACAGAGCTGAGGTTATCGGCGTTTATGATATTGACCCTGCGAAGCGCGAAAAGGCGGATGACAAGGGTGTTCACTTTTTTAATTCCCGTGAGGAGCTGCTTGCGGATGACAGAATAGACCTTATAACAATTGCAACTCCCAACGACGTTCACAAGGAGATTGCGATCGCCTGCCTTGATGCGGGTAAGAACGTTATAAGCGAAAAGCCCGTTACTTTAAGCGTTGCCGACCTTGAGGAAATCATTGCTGCGGCAAAGCGTAACGGTAAAATGTTCACCGTTCATCAGAACAGACGCTGGGATGAGGATTATCTTACCGTCAAGAAGCTGTATGATGAAAACACAATGGGTAAGATTTTCCGCATTGAGCACCGCGTTCAGGGCTCAAGAGGCATCCCCGGTGACTGGAGAAATCAGAAAGAGCACGGCGGCGGAATGGTGCTTGACTGGGGAATTCATCTGCTTGATCAGGTGCTTCAGATGACCAAGCCCTACAAGCTTGTTTCAGTCTACAATGAGCTTACCAACGTAACCAACGAAAACTGTGACGACGGCTTCAGGGCAACCCTGATTTTTGAAAACGGACTTTCGTTTTACGTTGAAGTTACAACCAGCAATTTCATTGAGCTGCCTCTGTGGTACGTGCTCGGTGAAAACGGCACGGCTGTTATAAACAACTGGCAGTTTGAGGGTGAAATAGTAGAGGTTTCCGATTGGGAAAACCGAGATGCAGTGCCTATTCAGGCAGGCGCAGGCATCACCAAAACTATGGCTCCCAGAACGGACGATACAATCAAGCATTTCCCTCTGCCCGAGGTGCACGCAAACTGGAGTGAGTATTACAATAATATTTTTGATACTCTCGACGGTAAGGCAACCCAGATTGTCACCCACGATGAGCAGAGAAGACTGCTCAAGCTGGTTGATGCTCTGTTTGAATCAGCAAATGAAAATAAGGTTGTATACTTTGAGTAATCCTTGGGGCTTCCTCTCAAAGCGAAGACCAAAAGAAACACAATAAAGAAATAATCGGCTTGCGTCGGAAGTTTAACCGGCGCAGGCTGATTTTGTTATGCCAAAGGGAATATTGATTTTTTCGCAGTATTGTGATACTCTAATCACAAGGAAGGTGACAGTATGATTAAAAAGATTTTTTGCGTTTTTCTTGCTCTTGTTATGCTGCTTTCGTCAGCGAGCCTTACGGTCTTTGCCGCAAATGACAGGGGCTTCATCGTTATAACCGATACCGTGGCAGCAAACACGGGTGCCGACGTTTCGGCGGAAATTCAGGCGGTGATTGATGCAAATCCCAACAGAACAATATATTTCCCCGACGGTGAATACATAGTGGACAAGCCGATTTTAACCCCTGCAAATCCGAGAAAAAGCGTTTCTCTTGAGCTTTCGGATTTTGCCGTAATCAAGGCAGGTCAGGGGTTTGAAAAGGGTCAGGCTGTTGTTCAGCTCGGCGGCAAGGACCCTGCGAACGATACCGCAACAAACGGCAGCAACTATTCGATTGAGGGCGGAATAATCGACGGCAGCTCGGTTGCAAACGGCATTTCAATCAACAGCGGCAGGGAAACCGCAGTGCGCAACGTTTCAATAAAAAATACGGTAATCGGCATACACGTTTTTTACGGCGCAAACAGCGGCTCATCGGATGCCGATATCTACGGAGTCAATATCATCGGCACGGGCGGCACGGATTCAACGGGTATTCTGCTTGAGGGCTTTGACAATACTCTCACCAACATCCGCATAGGTCACGTTTTTACGGGCGTTCACGTAAAATCCGCAGGCAATATGCTTCGCAACGTGCATCCTCTTTATTATTCCGACTATACGGATTATGAAAACAGCTGCGGCTTCCTTATAGAATCGGGCAACAACTGGTTTGATTACTGCTACAGTGACCAGTTTGCAATCGGTTTCCGTACAACGGATTACGGTTCAAGCACCTTCAGCAACTGCTTCTGCTACTGGTATTCCGAAAGCGGCGGTGTGCAGACGGGCTTCCGGGCGGATAAATATTTCAACTCCGATATAGTCAGCTTCAAGCTTGGCTTCAAGGATTCAACCTACAACACCGTTCTTTCCGTGGGCGAAATCGGCGGTGACGGCACTATTGAAAATCTTGACGTTGATGCCGATACGGTTAATGATTTCACCTACCTTGCATATCTTGAGGATTCGGTTTTCTTTGTACGCATTGTGGGATTTTTCGTTATGCTTTTCAGGTGGATAGCAAATGCTTTTTAAAAAATGAGGTTACGGCGGTCTGTGCGCATCCTGCGTGCGGACCGTTTTCCTTTATTAACACTTATTTAAAACAAAATTAAAGAAAAAGTTGTAAATAACTCTTTAAATTTATTTATTATAGTGTTATAATATCCTGTAATTATAAAATGGTATAATCCGACTTTTGTTTCGGAATAAAACGGAGGTACAAATGGCAAAGATTATTTCTGTAAACAATCTTTCAAAGTCATACGGCTCCAACCGTGTTCTCAACGGTGTTACCTTTGATTTTGAAGAGGGGCAGACCATCGGCCTGCTCGGCCCCAACGGCAGCGGTAAAACTTCCCTTATCAAAATCATAACGGGTCTTATCCACGATTACTCGGGCGAAATTCTTGTTGACGGCAAAAAGCCCGGCAAGGAAACCAAGGCTGTTGTTGCCTATCTGCCCGAAAAGACCTACCTTGCAGACTGGATGCGCCCTGTTGACGCTATCAACTATTTTGCTGATTTCTATGCTGATTTTGACAAGGCAAAGGCATACGCAATGCTTGAAACCTTTGAACTGCCCAAAAAGCAGAAGATTAAAACAATGTCCAAGGGTATGCAGGAGAAAATTCAGCTTATGCTCGTAATGTGCAGAAATGCAAAGCTTTACGTGCTTGACGAGCCTTTCGGCGGTGTTGACCCTGCTGCAAGAGATTTCATTTTGCGTACAATTATGACCAACACTCCCGAGGGTTCAACCGTTCTTCTTTCAACCCACCTTATTTATGACGTTGAGCAGATTTTTGATTCAATCCTTATGATCGGCAGAGGTCAGGTGCTTGTAAAATCAAGCGTTGAAGAAATCAGGGAGTCCGGCAAAACGGTAGAGGCACTCTTTAAGGAGGTATTCGGATATGATTGGCAAGTTAATTAAGAATGAATTCAAAACCAGCGCCCACACTATGGGTATGATTTACCTTGCGGCAGTAATCACGGTAGGACTTATGCTCCTTGCTTATCTTTTCGATATCGGTTGGATAAGCGTTGTTGCAACGATTGCTCTTGCGATTATCGGCGTTGTTGCAGTTATAGTAACTTTCGTTTGCGTTGTTGCAAATTTCCAGAAAACCCTTTTCGGCAATCAGGGCTATCTGAGCTTCACACTGCCCGTCACTACGGGTCAGCTTCTTGCATCAAAGGCAATTGTATCCTTTGCGTGGATGCTTTTAAGCTATATTGCAGGGCTTGCAATCTTTGTGGGCATTTATGCATATTCCACCGCAATGATAGGGGACAATGTAATGACGGCTCTCAAGCTTTTGCTTAATATGTTTGCCGACCTCCCCTCAGAGGCTACAATTAAATTTGTGGTTGGTGCTCTTGTTTTCCTTGTTTTCCTTAAAATGATAATGCTTATAGCTCAGCTTTTCTTTGCAATCACCCTTTCAAACACAAGGTCAATGCAGAAGCTCGGAGCATTCGCACCCATCATTATTTTCTTCGCGCTCTTCATTATCATGAGCGTTGCAAGCACCGCGCTTTCAAACTTCGTACCCGTTGTGCTCGTTGTTTCTCTTGACGGTATTTCAATGAGCTTTACCGAGTCCATGGCTGATTCAGGTTCAATCGCATTCGGCATTGCAGGTACTGTTTTTGATATAGTTGCTTCAGCATTCCTCTTTGTTGCAACATCAGCAATTATGGATAACAAAATCAACATTAAATAATTTATGGAAAAACGGATTAAAACAGGCATTTTCGGCGGCACTTTCAATCCGCCGCACCTCGGCCATCTGTGCCTTGCGAAGCAGGCAATGGAAAAGCTGGGGCTTGATAAATTACTAATTATGCCTGCGTGCGAGCCGCCCCACAAGGAGGCGCACGACCTTGCTGCGGCAAAGGACAGAGTTGAGATGTGCTCGCTGAATTTCGGGTTTGACCCGCAGGTTGAGGTGAGCTCAATCGAGATTGAGCGCGGCGAAAAAAGCTACACGGTTGAAACGCTGGCTCAGCTTGAGGGCATTTACCCCGATTCAGATTTTTACCTTATAATCGGCTCGGATATGCTTGCAAGCTTCACTCAGTGGTACAGATGGGAGGAAATTCTTGAAAGAGCCTTCATCTGTGCAGCTTCAAGGGAAAAGGGCTTTGCCCCCGACCTTAGTTGTTTTACCGCTGAGCAGAAAAAGAAAATCATCTTTATGGAATATGAGCCGTTTGAGGTAAGCTCGAGCGAGGTGCGCGAAAAGATTTCGCAGGGCGAAAGCGTGCAGGGGCTTATAAATCCTCAGACCGAGCGTTATATAATGCTCAGAGGGCTTTATGATAACCGTTTCGCATCTTACCGCAGCCTGATTGATGAAAAGCTTGATGAATACAGGCTTTATCACAGCCTGTGCGTTGCAAAGAGTGCAAGAAGGCTTGCTGAGAAATACGGCGCTGACCCCGATAAAGCAGAGCTTGCGGGTATGCTTCACGACGTGATGAAAAATGCATCCCGTGAAGAGCAGCTTGAAACGGTTATAAAGGGCGGCTATCAGCTAAACGAATGTGAAAGGGCAAACCCCAAGGTCTGGCACGCTATGGCAGGCGAAGCGTTTCTCCGCCTTGAGGGCATCACGGATGATGAAGAAATTCTTTCTGCCGTGCGTTGGCACACAACGGGCAGGGCAGGAATGAGCCTGCTCCAGAAAATCGTATATACGGCGGATTTTATATCGGCGGACAGAAGCTATCCCGACGTTGATACCGTAAGAGTGCTGGCGCAGGAAAGTCTTGAAAAAGCAATCGCCTACACCTCGGCATATACGGTGAGAGAGCTTGTTTCACAGGGAAAAACGGTGGACGTTAACACCGTGGACTGTTATAACGACATTATACTTTCTGAAAGGAAGTGACTTTATGGAGTCATTACAGCTTGTAAAAGAAATTGCAAAGGTACTTGATGCGAAAAAGGCAATCGACATCAAGGCGATAGAAACAAACGAGCTTACAATCGTTTCTGATTATTTCATCCTTGCTTCAGGCACCTCAAACACTCATACAAAGGCTCTTGCGGACGAGGTTGAGTATGAGCTTGAAAAGGTTGGCGTAAAGGTTGACCATATAGAGGGCAGAGCAACAGGCTGGATACTGCTTGATTACGGCTCGGTAGTTGTTCACGTTTTCCAGCAGGAGAGCAGAGAATATTACAATCTTGAACGCCTCTGGGCGGATGCAAACACGGTTGATTTATCCGATGTATTAACACAGGATTGAGTGGAGGAGTATTAATGGCACAGTATAATTTTAAAAGCATAGAGAAAAAATGGCAGGATAAATGGGAGCAGGAGGGTGTTTTCTGCGCTGAGGATAACAGCTCAAAGCCCAAGTTTTATGCTCTTGTTGAATTCCCTTACCCGAGCGGCGCGGGTATGCACGTAGGCCACATCAAGGCTTACTCAGGCCTTGAGGTTGTATGCCGTAAAAGAAGAAAAGAGGGCTACAACGTTCTTTTCCCCATCGGCTTTGACGCATACGGTCTGCCTACCGAAAACTATGCTATCAAAACCAACACACACCCCAGAATAGTTACCGACAACAACATTGAAAAGTTCTCCTCCCAGCTTAAGAAGGTAGGCTTCTCCTTTGACTGGAGCAGAGTCTGCGATACAACTCAGGAGGATTACTATAAGTGGACCCAGTGGATTTTCCTCAAGATGTTTGAAAACGGTCTTGTTTTCAGGGATAACGCTCTTGTAAACTACTGCCCCTCCTGCAAGGTTGTTCTTTCAAACGAAGATTCTCAGGGCGGCAAGTGCGATATCTGCCACAGCGATATCGTTCAGAAGTCCAAGGCTGTATGGTATCTCAGAATCACCGAGTATGCCGATAAGCTTCTGGAGGGTCTTGATAAGGTTGATTATCTTCCCAACATCAAGCTTCAGCAGGTTAACTGGATAGGCAAATCCACAGGTGCATTCGTAAACTTTGACCTCAAGGGTGCCGACGAGCAGCTCAGGATTTACACCACCAGACCCGATACTCTTTTCGGTGTTACCTTTATGGTTATCGCTCCCGAGCATCCCGTAATTGAGAAGTATAAGAATTCCATTGCAAACTACGAGGCTCTTGAAGCTTACAAGACCGAGTGCGGCAAGAAGACTGAATTTGAAAGAACCCAGCTTGTAAAGGATAAGACCGGCGTTAAGATTGAAGGCATCAGCGCAATCAATCCCATCAACGGCAAGGAAATCCCGATTTATATTTCCGACTACGTTATGATGGGCTACGGCACGGGCGCAATTATGGCAGTTCCTGCACACGATGAGCGTGACTATGACTTTGCAAAGAAGTTCGGCATTGATATAATCGAGGTTATCAAGGGCGGCAACATTGACGAGGCTGCTTACACCGGCGACGGTGAAATGGTAAACTCAGGCTTCCTCAACGGTATGACCAACAAGAAGGATTCAATCGAAAAGGTTGTTGCTTATCTTGTTGAAAAGGGTATTGGCGAAAAGGGTGTTCAGTACAAGATGAAGGACTGGGCATTCAACCGCCAGAGATACTGGGGCGAGCCTATCCCCATTGTTCACTGCCCCCATTGCGGTGTTGTTCCCGTACCCTATGAGGAGCTTCCCCTCAGACTTCCCGAGGTTGAGAATTTCGAGCCCGGCACTGACGGCGAAAGCCCCCTTGCAAAGATTGACAGTTACGTAAACTGCACCTGCCCCAAGTGCGGCGCAGCTGCAAAGAGAGAGACCGACACCATGCCCCAGTGGGCAGGTTCATCCTGGTACTTCCTCAGATATATCGACCCTCACAACGATGAGAAGTTTGCTGATTTTGATAAACTCAAGTACTGGCTTCCCATTGACTGGTATAACGGCGGTATGGAGCACGTTACCAGGCATCTTATCTATTCAAGATTCTGGCACAAGTTCCTTTACGATATCAACGCAGTTCCCTGCGACGAGCCTTATGCAAAGAGAACCGCTCAGGGTCTCATCCTCGGCCCCGACGGCGAAAAGATGAGTAAATCCAAGGGCAACGTTGTTGACCCCAACGACGTTGTTGAAGCATTCGGCGCCGACGTTCTGAGAACATACGTCCTCTTTATGGGCGATTACGAAAAGGCAGCTCCCTGGTCTGAAAACAGCGTGAACGGCTGCAAGAGATTCATTGACAGAGTCTGGAATCTTACCGAAATCGTTACCGACGGTGACGGTTATTCACCCAAGCTTGAATCCCTTTTCCACAAAACAATCAAGAAGGTTTCCGAGGATATTGAAAACCTTAAGTACAACACCGCCATTGCCGCTCTTATGTCATTGCTCAACAAGATTTACGAGCAGGGCAGCGTAACAAAGGGTGAGTACAAGACCTTTATCACCCTTCTCAATCCCTTTGCTCCTCACGTTACCGAGGAAATGTGGGAGAAGGCAGGCTTTGACGGTATGCTCGCAACCTCTGAATGGTGCAGCTACGATGAAGCAAAGTGCGTTGACAGTGAGATTGAAATTGCCGTTCAGATTAACGGCAAGGTAAGAGACCGTATTGTTGTTGATGCGGAAATTTCACAGGAAGGCGCAATTGCCGCGGCGAAAGAGCTTGAAAGAATCAAGGAAGCCGTAGCAGGTATGGATATCGTAAAAGAGCTCTACGTTAAGGGCAAGCTTGTCAATATTGTAGTCAGACCTGCAAAATGATACAAAAATGTAATTTTAAATTAATAAAACTTTAAAAAATAATGGTTGACAATTCATATAGGGCTATTGTATAATATCTGTCAAGCTATGAAAATTAGCCCCTGCAAACCAGCGGAGGGAGGGAATAGAATGAGTCAGGTAAAAGTTAAGGAAGGCGAGTCTCTCGACAACGCTCTCAAGAGATTTAAAAGACAGACCTCAAGAGATGGCGTTATCCAGGAGGTACGCAAAAGAGAACATTACGAAAAGCCTTCAGTAAAGAGAAAGAAGAAGTCTGAGGCTGCTCGTAAGCGCAAGTTCAAATAATTAAACTAACAAAGAGTTACGGCAGGCTT
Source organism: Acutalibacteraceae bacterium (assembly GCA_045592385.1). Lineage (GTDB taxonomy): Bacteria > Bacillota > Clostridia > Oscillospirales > Acutalibacteraceae > CAG-177. The sequence goes on along the minus strand of JAZNUP010000018.1, from coordinate 5,321 downwards.
TGCAAAGTCTGCCGTTTCTTCATTTGGAGATGAAACGATGAACAGTGAATTTTTTGAAAGCGTCTTGGCGCAGGATGAAGCGCTCTTTATTACTTCGGCGGAAAATATACTGTATCTTACGGGCTTTGCATCGAGCGACGGATATATGCTCATCACAAAGCAGGAATCTATACTGCTCGTTGATTCAAGATATATCGAGGCCGCCCGTGAGCAGGCGGAAAACTGCACGCAGATAATCCTGCTGAGCAGTATAGGCAAGCAGCTTTGCGAACTGTGCGAAAAATACGGTGTAGCCGTGCTTTATCCCGAAACTCAGCGCATCACGCTTTCGCAGTTCAGAACGGTTTGCGATATCCTGCCCTCGGTGCAGGTGAGCGAGGACGACAAGGCGGACAGAATTATAAACGGTATGCGTGAGAGCAAAACGGAAAAAGAACTCGGATGTATCTGCGCGGCGCAGAAAATTGCGGAGAAAGCGTTTGAGCATATTCTCGGTTTTATAAAAGAGAGTGTAAGCGAGCGTGAGGTTGCGCTGGAGCTTGATTACTTTATGCTCAAAAACGGTGCCGAGGCCGTTTCGTTTGAAACAATAGCCGTAAGCGGCGCTAATTCCTCCAAGCCTCACGGAGTGCCGAGCGAAAAGCGCATAGAAAAGGGCGATTTCATAACCCTCGATTTCGGCGCGGTTGTGAAGGGGTATCACAGCGATATGACCCGCACCGTGGCTCTGGGATTTGTTAATGACGAGCAGGCGAAGGTGTACGAAACCGTGCTCAGGGCTCAGGAGAATGCACTTGGCGCTCTTTATGCGGGAGCGGATTGCTCCGAGGTTGATGCGGCGGCGAGGGATTATATTACCGCCAACGGCTACGGCGAATGCTTCGGCCATTCAACGGGTCACGGGGTAGGGGTTGAAATCCACGAATTGCCCACCCTTTCAAGGCGAGGCGGCGGAATAAATCTTCCCGAGGGTGCCGTAGTTACTGTTGAGCCGGGTATTTATCTGCCGGGAAAATTCGGTGTGCGCATTGAGGATATGGCGTTTATCACGCGCGACGGTTACGTCAATCTTACAAAAAGCCCCAAAAATCTTATTATTTTAAATTAATTAACATTAATGTAAGATAAAACTGGGTAAAACTACTTGAAATATCAAAATGAATAGTGTAAAATAATCGTGACAACATATCGTTAAAGGAGTTATTATTTATGGTATCAGCAGGCGATTTCAGAAACGGCGTAACTTTCGAGATGGAAGGCTCTGTTTATCAGATTATCGAGTTCCAGCACGTAAAGCCCGGCAAGGGTGCCGCTTTCGTAAGAACAAAGCTCAGAGACGTTATTAAGGGCTCTGTTGTTGAACGCACCTTCAATCCCACCGATAAATTCCCCACCGCTTACATTGAGCGCAAGGAAATGGAATATTCCTATGAGGACGGCGGCCTTTACTATTTTATGGACCCCGAAAGCTACGAGCTTATCCCCATCAACGAGTCCGAGCTTCCTGAGAACTTCAAGTTCGTTAAGGAAAACGTAGTTTGCCGTATTCTTTCTTATAAGGGCAACGTTTTTGGCGTAGAGCCTCCCACCACAGTAGAACTTCAGGTTACCAAGACTGACCCCGGCTTTGCAGGCAACACCGCTACAAACCCTACCAAGCCCGCAACTCTTGAAACAGGCGCAGAGGTTAAGGTTCCCCTTTTCATTGACGAAGGCGAAATGATCGTTATCGACACAAGAACAGGCGAATACCTCAGCAGAGCATAATTAAAATTAACGGAGGGTAATAATATGTCATTGACTGAAAAAGTATCCTACATCAAGGGCCTTGCAGACGGCCTTGCTATTGATGAATCCAAGCCCGAATCCAAGCTTATCCTTGCTATGCTTGACGTTCTTAACGACATGGCTCTCACCATCAGCGACCTTGAAGACAGCCTTGACCTCGTAAGCGAGCAGGTTGACGCTATTGATGAAGACCTTGACGAGCTTGAAGAGTTCATCTATGACGAATTTGAAGATGACGACGATTGTGACTGCTGCGATTGCTGCGGTGACGATGAGTATGATTATTACGATGTAGAGTGCCCCAACTGCGGCGAAGCTATCTGCATTGATGAAGACATTCTCTGCGAAGGCAGCATCAACTGCCCCGCTTGCAACGAGCTTCTTGAATTCGACATCGAAGAGGAAGACGAAGACTGATTTTTAAAATTTGCCGCTTCGGTTTAATCCGGAGCGGATTTATCTTTTGTGCCTGAAAAAGCTGCGGATGAAGCTGAAAAACGGGTTTTCGGGCGCACTGCGCGCAAAATTCGGGCGATTCTGACGGGTAGAGTGGCGCAGAGATTGAAATTTCTAAACCGAAAGGGTTTTTTTATATGCAAAAGATAATTCTTGCATCTGCCTCGCCGAGGCGCCGTGAGCTGCTTGCAACGGCAGGGGTGGATTTTGAAATACTGGTTTCGCAGGCGGATGAAAGCGTGCCCGACGGCACACAGCCCGAAGCGGCGGCGGTGATGACTGCCGAAAAAAAGGCGAGGGCGGTAAAGGCTCTGCACCCTGACGGTACCGTTATAGGCGCGGATACCGTTGTTGTAAGCGAGGGGGAAATAATGGGCAAGCCTGCTGACAGGAAGGATGCCGTGAGGATGCTCAGCCGTCTTTCAGGCAAGGTGCACACGGTTGTAACGGGCGTGTGCATACTCGGAAAAGATAAGGAGATTTCCTTTGCACAGAGCACGAAGGTTGAGTTTTATCCCTTGAGTGCCGAGGAGATTGAAGCCTACGTTGACAGCGGAGAGCCTATGGATAAAGCAGGCGCTTACGGAATTCAGGGGCTCGGATGCACACTTGTAAAGGGTATAGAGGGCGATTATTTCAACGTAGTCGGTCTGCCCGTGGCAAGGGTTGTGCAGGAGCTCAGAAAAATATGATAAAGAAATAAAAAACGGCTGTACGTCTGTACAGCCGTTTTTGCTATATTACATACTTTCGGGTACGGTAATCTTGAACATTGTAAGGATGTTTGCAAGCACCGTCTTTACGCACAGGCAGAGGTTAAGCCTTGCCTGGGTAAGTCCCTCTTCGCCGCAGTTTACGCGGCAGGAATTGTAGAATTTATGGAAAAGAGTTGCAAGGTCGATTGCATAACGGGTGATTTTTGCGGGGTCGTAATTCTTTGCGGCGCTTACGATTTCATCGGTGAGCGAGGCAAGGTGGAGAATGAGCTCGATTTCCTCATCAGCGGTGAGAAGGGCAAGCTCTTCCTTGGTGCAGGTGCGTGCGCAGATGCCCTGCTCCTCCAGCTTCTTGAGGATGCTGCAGATTCTTGCGTGCGCATACTGGCAGTAATAAACGGGATTCTGTGAGCTCTGCTCAACGGCAAGGTCAAGGTCGAATTCCATCTGTGAGCCGGGGTCTCTCATGTTGAAGAGGAAGCGGACTGCATCAATCGGAATTTCCTCAAGAAGGTCGGTAAGAGTGATAGCCTTACCCGTTCTCTTGCTCATTCTTACAACCTCACCGTCACGGGTGAGCCTTACAAGCTGCATAAGAACGATGTCAAGCTTGTCGCCATCAAGGCCGATAGCGTCAAGAGCGCCCTGCATTCTTGCAACGTGACCGTGATGGTCGGCACCCCAGATGTCAATAGCCACGTCAAAGCCTCTTGTGAGCAGCTTGTTGCGGTGGTAAGCGATATCTGCGGCAAAGTAGGTGGGATTGCCGTTTGCACGGATAAGAACCTCATCCTTGAGCTCAAGGCGGTCAATCTCCTCCTGCTTCTTGCCCTGCCTGAGAAGTCTGTCATTGAGCACCTTGGAATTTCTGTACCAGAGAGCTCCGTCTTTTTCATAAGCAAGGTCGTTTTTCTTAAGTATATCAATAACTTCGGCAATGTCGCCGCCTGCATGAAGAGTGCTTTCGCAGAACCAGGTATCATACTCGATGCGGTATTTTGTAAGATTGTCCTTCATAGCCTGAATGTTCTTTGGAAGAGCGAAATCAACAAGTGCCTTTCTGCGCTCAGCCTCGGATTTTGCTATGAATTCGTCGCCGTAAACGTCCGCAAATTCCTTTGCGCGCTCAGCGATATCTGCGCCGTGGTAACTGTCCTCAGGCAGCTCGGGAGCGTTCTCGCCCTCGAAAAGCTGACGGTAACGGATATCAAGCGAAAGAGCGAATTTTTCAATCTGATTACCTGCATCGTTGATGTAGAATTCGCGGCTTACCTCGTAGCCTGCAAAGTCAAGCACCGCCGCAAGGCAGTCACCAAGAGCGCCGCCTCTTGCGTTACCCATATGCATAGGACCTGTGGGGTTTGCGGAAACGAATTCAACGTTTATCTTTTTGCCGCCGCCGAAGGCTGAACGGCCGTAATCATTACCCTTTTCAAGGATATCTTCAATAATCTGAGAGTAGAAAAGAGGACCGTAGTAGAAGTTGATAAAACCGGGGCCTGCAACCTCGCAACGCTCAAAAACGGTATCCTCAAGCTGAATATTTTCAACTATTGCCTCTGCGATTTTACGGGGCGCATTGCGCAGCTCTCTCGCCCAGGCCATAGCCGCATTTACGGAAATATCGCCGTTTTTTCTGTCAGCAGGGACTTCGGTTTTGAATCCGGGAAGAGCAACTGCAGGGATAGTGCCTGCCGCAACCGCTCTGCCTGTTGCGTCCATAACGGCTGTGTATGCATCGGTGTGTGCTTTGCTGACTAATACAGACATTTGTTTTTCCTCCTTTTATGATTGCTTGCGCAATTTCACGGTCAGAGAGTTTGTGCTCACCTGACCGCTGTTGAAATCAAGTGTGTAGGTGAAGCTCAGCCTGCCGCCTTCATCGCCCATAACGGAGCTGATTTCCTCGGTATAAACACCGATTGAAAGTGAGCCGAAGGGGGTGCGGTAAAAGCAGGTGTGGCGTCTGCCGAGCTCAAGAATCATTTGTGTTGTAAAAGCGCCCGTGCGGGTCATTTCAATCTTCTTTTTATCGGTAACGTGAAGAGAGGTTACACATCCCGAAAGAGACGGGTCGGGCTCGTTATAGGTGATAGTATAATCGTTTGCATCGCCCGTGAGAGAGGCTTTGGCGGTGAAGTTGAAGGAAGATTCCTCGCCGCCCTCCTCTTCGTGGCGGTCAAACAGCTCCATAATATAATTTTCGCTCATTTTGTGTGCCTTTCAGCGGCGGAGTGCCGCAGGAATTATCGCTGGACGGCAAGGGTAAGAAGCCTGTCAAGCAGCTCTGAATAGGGGAGACCCGAAGCGTCGAAAAGCTTGGGGTACATACTGATGGGGGTAAAGCCGGGGATGGTGTTG